>NZ_JASCPN010000007.1:0-149214 GCF_029960155.1 Pseudomonas sp. PS01300
GGTCAATCCCGCTCCCACAGGTGACAGATGAGCCTGTGGGAGCGGGATTGACCCGCGAAAGCCGCACCACGGACTCAAGGACAAGCCCATGCCCATCCCCAGCAAACCCGAGTGGTCGCACATTCCCGCCCACGCCCGCCACGTGATGCTGTGCACCGGCCCGCGCTGCACCCAGCGCGGCGCGCAGCAGGTGTGGAAAGTGGTGCGCAACGAACTGCTCGCCGCCCAGCGCATGGAAACCGCCGACGGCGTGCTGCTGACCCGTACCCACTGCCAGTTCCCGTGCAACCTGGGCCCGGTCGCCACCGTCTACCCAGAGCGCTGCTGGTACCGCATCGCCAGCGCCGACGATGCCCGCCGCCTGGTGCGCGAGCACCTGGTCGCAGGTACCCCGGTCAGCGCACTGCTGCTCAATGGTGATACCCCATGACGCGCCTGCTCTGCCTGCTGTTGTGCCTGCTCGGCACCACGGCCCACGCCCAGACCTACCGTAACTGCGGCCAGGACTGGACCCTGCCGCACGCCCCGCCGCAGCGCATCCTGGCGCTCAACCAGCATGCCGCCGACCTGCTGCTGGCCCTGCAGGTCGGCCCGTCGCTGGTTGCGGTGAGCTACATCGATGACGACCCCGAGGCGCTGGCCTCCCGGCGCTACCGCGGCGTGCCCCTGCTGTCGCGGCTGTATCCCTCGCCGGAGGTGTTCTATGCCCAGCGCTACGACCTGGTGGTCGGCGGTTTCGCCAGCGCCTTTCGCGATGGCGTGGGCGCCCGTACCCACCTGACCCGCAATGGCATCGGCAGCTACCTGCTGGAGAACGCCTGCGACCCGCGCCCGGCCTCCGGCTTCGCGGCCATCGAAGACGACCTGCGCAGCCTGGGCAAGCTGCTGCA
The DNA here is from genome assembly GCF_029960155.1 of Pseudomonas sp. PS01300. Lineage (NCBI taxonomy): Bacteria > Pseudomonadati > Pseudomonadota > Gammaproteobacteria > Pseudomonadales > Pseudomonadaceae > Pseudomonas > Pseudomonas sp. PS01300. The sequence continues at coordinate 891 of NZ_JASCPN010000007.1, forward strand.
GCGCGAACCCCAGGCCGCTCGGCTGATCGCGCAGCAACGAGCAGACCTGGACCGCGCCCGCCAGCTCGCCGCGCAGCATTCCCCGCTTTCGGTGTTCTACCTGGACAGCGAGCACCAGGGCCTCGACAGCGAGGGCAGCCGCGGCTTCATCACCCAACTGATCCAGGTTGCCGGTGGGCGCAACCTGTTCGCCGACGTCGACCTGCACCGCGTGACCGTCGACCCCGAAACCCTGCTGCAACGCGACCCGGACGTGATCATCCTGGCCGACGCCGTCTGGTCGCCGGCCCGGCGCAAGCGCGAGTACCTGCACAACCACCCGGCCCTCTCGAAGTTGCGTGCGGTGCGCGAGGGCCGGCTGATCGACCTGCCCTTCACGCACCTGGTGGCAGGCGAACACAGCGCCCGTGCTGCCGTCGCGCTGGCCAACCAGTTGCGTGACATGGCCGAGCACCTGCCCTGAACCGGCACAGCCGATTACGCTGCAATACCCCGCTTTTCAGCTTTCCCCGCTGAGCGCCCCGCGCGCTTCAGCCGGGATTGCAGCGCCACTGCATCGACAATAGACGCACTGCCAACCCCGGATGCGTGCCTCGATGCAAACCACCAATACAGTCTTGATGATCCGCCCCGCGCGGTTCGCCTTCAACCCGGACACCGCACTCAACAACCGCTTCCAGCAGCCTGCACTGGACCCCGACCAGGCACAGCATAAAGCGCTGGAAGAGTTCGACGGCTATGTGGACACCCTGCGCCAGCATGGCGTCGAGGTGCTGGTGGTGCAGGACACGCCGGCCCCGCACACGCCTGACTCGATCTTCCCCAACAACTGGTGGAGCAGCCACGCCGACGGCAGCCTGGTGCTCTACCCGATGGAGGGCCACAACCGCCGCCTGGAACGCGACAAGGGCGTGCTGCAGGTGCTCGCCGACCGTTTCAGCATTCACAACACCATCGACCTGAGCCCGCTGGAGCAACAGAGCATGTTCCTGGAAGGCACCGGCAGCATGGTGCTCGACCGCGAACACCGCATCAGCTACGCCTGCCACTCCGGGCGCACCCACACCGAAGCACTGCGCCAGTTCGCCGACAGGCTCGACTACCGCCTGTGCCTGTTTCACGCCGTCGACCGGCACCGGGCGCCCATCTACCACTGCAACGTGATGATGAGCGTGGGCCGCGGGCTGTCGGTGGTGTGCCTCAAGGCACTGCCCGATGCCGACGAGCGCCGTACCCTGGAACACAGCCTGCGCGCCACCGGCAAGGACATCCTGGCCCTGGACTTCGACCAGCTCGAAGGCTTCGCCGGCAACATGCTCGAAGTGCACGACAAGCAAGGCCAGCCGCTGCTGGTGATGTCGCGCAGTGCCTGGCGCTCGCTGCACCCCGAGCAGCGCCGCCAGGTCGAGCGGCACACCCACCCGGTGGTGGTGAACATCGACAACATCGAACGCATCGGCGGCGGCAGCGCGCGCTGCATGCTCGCCGAAGTGCACCTGCCGGTGCGCAATTGACCGACCACAAGAAGGAGCTCCCCATGACCCGTTACATCGACGTCAACGACCTCAGCCAACTGGTCGCCCGCAAGGGCCTCACCACCTGCCTGGAAGAAATGGCCGAGTACATCCGCCAGGACTACCTGCGCTGGCACGACTTCGAAAAGTGCGCGCGCCTGGCCAACCACTCGCCAGACGGGGTGATCGAGCTGATGCCGGCCTCCGACGCCAACCTCTACGCCTTCAAGTACGTCAACGGCCACCCGAAGAACACCCAGCGCGGCATGCTCACCGTGATGGCGTTCGGTGCGCTGGGCGATGTCGACACCGGCGCGCCATTGCTGCTCAGCGAAATGACCCTGACCACCGCGATCCGCACCGCCGCCACCTCGGCCCTGGCCGCACGCTACCTGGCGCGTCCCGACAGCCGCAGCATGGCGCTGATCGGCAACGGCTCGCAGAGCGAATTCCAGGCCATCGCCTTCCACGCGCTGGTGGGCATCGAGGAAATCCGCCTGTACGACCTGGACCCACAAGCCACGGCCAAACTGGCCGCGAACCTTCGCGCCTTCCCGGCGATCAAGGTGGTACTGGCCAGCTCCGTGGCCGATGCGGTACGCGGCGCCGACATCGTCACCACGGTCACCGCCGACAAGGCCTACGCCACCATCCTGACCGCCGACATGATCGAGCCGGGCATGCACCTGAACGCGGTGGGTGGCGACTGCCCGGGCAAGACCGAGCTGCACCGCGACATCGTCGACGCCGCACGGGTGATCGTCGAGTACGAACCGCAGAGCCGCATCGAGGGCGAGATCCAGCAGATGCCAGCCGACTCGCCGATCACCGAGTTCTGGCAAGTGGTCAACGGCCAGGTGCTCGGCCGCGAGAACGACACCCAGGTCACCCTGTTCGACTCGGTGGGCTTTGCCATCGAAGACTACTCGGCCCTGCGCTATGTGCTGGATGTGGCCAAGGCCCTGGATATCGGCCATGAAATCGACCTGGTGCCGGCTCTGGAAAACCCCAAGGACCTGTTTGCACGGCTGCTGCCCAAGGTTCAGGCGGTGCACAAGAAACGCGCCTAGACCGGGCCTGCACGTCAATCCAGGCGGCCGTGCACCTTGCACGGCCGTACACAGCAAGCTGCCCCGAAGCCAAAACAGGAGGTCATGCAGCCGATTCGGCTGACACCGAATCGCCAACAGCAGAATCCGGCAGCCAGCGCCGGCCCAAACGACACAAAAAAAATGCTGCCTTCACGCATTCTGACGCCCAGACCGAAGAGTCACACACAGACCAAGGCTCAGGCCAACGAAGCGTTCACTGCCCTACATCAACTACAAGACACAGGGATACCTTTATGACCTCGCTGCGAAAGCTGCTCAGCGTGCTGCTCCTGCCCATGTGCGCGAGCACAGTCCAGGCCCAGGAATGGAAAGAAATCCGTTTCGGCGTGTTCCCCGAATACCCGCCCTTCGAATCCGTCGCCGCCGATGGCAGCCTGCAAGGTCTTGACATCGAGCTGGGCAATGCCATCTGTGAAAAGCTGCAGGTCAAGTGCACCTGGGTGCACAACGAATTCGACGGCATGATCCCGGCCCTGCGTGCACGCAAGTTCGACGCAATCATGTCGTCCATGGCGGTGACGCCGGCCCGTCAGAAGCAGATCGAGTTTTCCGATCGCCTGTTCCTCAGCCCCACCTCGGTGATCGTGCGCAAGGGCGCCGACTTCGGCGACACCCCCGAATCGCTCGAGGGCAAGACCGTTGGCGTGTTGCAAGGCTCGCTGCAAGAGGCCTACGCCCGCGCCAAGCTGGCGCCGCTGGGCGCCCGGGTCAAAGCCTACCAGGCCCAGAACCAGAACTATGCCGACCTCATGAACGGGCGCCTGGACGCCACCCTCACCGACAAGCTCGAAGCGCAGCTGAACTTCCTCAACACCCCCGAAGGCGCCGACTTCAAGAGCGGCCCGGCAATCAAGGACCCCACCCTGCCCCTGGACATCGCCATGGGCCTGCGCAAGAACGACGCCGAGCTCAAGGCGCTGATCGACAAGGGCATCGCCGCGGTGCTGGCCGATGGCACCTTCGCCAGGATCCAGCAGAAGTACGTCGGCGACCTCGATATCTACAACGAGTAATCGCCTGCAGAGCCCGGGCCTGCACGGCCCGGTGCGCTGTCGCACCCGCCTTTGGTCCTACCGAGAGTTTTCCCGTGAACGACTTCCTCATCTCCACCGGCTTGCAGGCCCTGAGCCTGCAGGGCTTCGGCCCGCTGTTGCTGCAAGGAACCTGGATGACCCTGCAACTGGCCTTTCTGTCACTGGGCCTGAGCCTGCTGCTGGGCCTGATCGGCGCCAGCGCCAAGCTGTCCTCGCTGCGCCTGCTGCGCATTCCCGCCACCCTCTACACCACGCTGATTCGCAGCGTGCCCGACCTGGTGCTGATCCTGCTGATCTTCTACACCCTGCAGCTGTGGCTCAACGACCTGACCGAGCTGCTTGGCTGGGATTACGTCGAGATCAACCCATTCATGGCCGGCGTGATCACCCTGGGCTTCATCTATGGCGCCTACTTCACCGAGAACTTTCGCGCAGCGATCCTAAGCGTGCCCCATGGCCAGCTGGAAGCGGCTACCGCCTACGGGCTGAGCCGCGTGCAGCGCTTCCAGCTGGTGCTGTTCCCGCAACTGATGCGCTTCGCGCTGCCGGGGCTGGGCAACAACTGGCTGGTGCTGCTCAAGTCCACCGCGTTGGTGTCGATCATCGGCCTCTCCGACCTGGTAAAGGCTGCGCAGAACGCCGGCAAGACCACCAATGAGCCGTTGTACTTTCTGCTGTTCGCGGGGCTGGTCTACCTGCTTATCACCACCCTTTCCAATCGCCTGTTCAAGGTGCTGGAACGGCGCTACAACACCGGCATCAAGGGGTTGGCATCATGATCGAACTGCTTCAGGAATACGGCCGGGCCTACCTGTACAGCGATGGCGCGGGCATGTCGGGGCTGGCGATGACGCTGTGGCTGTTCATCGTGACCATGGTGCTGGGTCTGGTGCTGTCGTTGCCACTGGCGCTGGCGCGGGTGTCGCGCAAGCGCTGGCTGCGCTGGCCGGTAGAGCTGTACACCTTCGTGTTTCGCGGCACCCCGCTGTATATCCAGTTGTTGATCTGCTACACCGGGCTGTACGGGCTGGAGGTGGTGCGTGACAACGCGCTGCTCGACCAGTTCTTGCGCAATGCGCTCAACTGCACGCTGCTGGCCTTTGTGCTCAACACCTGCGCCTACACCGTGGAGATCTTCGCCGGGGCCATTCGCAACATTCCCCATGGCGAGATCGAGGCCGCCCAGGCCTACGGCCTGCATGGCTGGCGCCTGAACCTGTTCGTGGTGCTGCCGGCAGCCCTGCGCCGTGCGCTGCCGGTGTACAGCAACGAGCTGATCCTGATGCTGCATGCCACCTCGCTGGCGTTCACCGCCACCGTCGCCGACGTCCTCAAAGTGGCCCGCGACGCCAACGCCGCGACCTTTCTGACGTTCCAGGCCTTCGGCATCGCGGCCATTCTGTACATGCTGCTGTCCTTCGCGCTGGTCGGGCTGTTTCGCCTGGCCGAACGCCGCTGGATGCGTTTCCTTGTTCCTGCCCGAGGCTGACCCATGACCCTTTGCGCACACCCCCTGCCGGCCCATGGCCAGGCCCTGTACGAAACCCCCACCGCCCCGCGCGTCGGCAGCGCCGCCATCAAACTGAGCGTGGATGCCCTGCACAAGAGCTATGGCGATCACCAGGTACTCAAGGGCGTCTCGCTGCAGGCGCGCAAGGGCGACGTGATCAGCCTGATCGGTGCCAGCGGCTCGGGCAAGAGCACCATGCTGCGGTGCATCAACTTTCTCGAACAGCCGGACTCGGGCGTGATCACCCTCGACGACCAGAGCATCGAGATGCACCAGGGCCGCGCCGGCACCCGGGCGCCGAACCCGGCCCAGTTGCAGAACCTGCGCACGCGCCTGGCCATGGTGTTCCAGCACTTCAACCTGTGGAGCCACATGACCGTGCTGGAGAACATCTGCCTGGCGCCGCGCCGCGTGCTTGGGGTGAGCCCGCGCGAGGCCGAGGCCCGCGCCCGCGCCTACCTGGACAAGGTCGGCTTGCCAGGGCGCGCGGCCGATCAGTACCCGGCATTCCTGTCTGGCGGGCAACAGCAGCGCGTGGCCATTGCGCGGGCGCTGGCGATGGAACCGGAGATCATCCTGTTCGACGAACCAACCTCGGCACTGGACCCGGAACTGGTTGGCGAAGTGCTCAAGGTGATACAGACGCTGGCCGAGGAAGGCCGTACCATGCTGATGGTTACCCACGAGATGGGCTTTGCCCGCCAGGTGTCGAGCCAGGTACTGTTCCTGCACCAGGGCCGGGTCGAGGAACAGGGCGGCCCGCAGATGCTCGACCAGCCGCAGAGCGAACGCCTGCAGCAATTTCTTTCCAACCGTTTGAAGTGAACCGACGCCACCATGGACACCAAGGCCAACCGCATGCATGACACGCCGCCTCTGGATCGGATCGACGAGGCGATCATCGACGTACTGCGCCACAACGGGCGCATCACCTACGAGAAGCTGTCTTCGCTGGTGCACCTGACGCCCAGGCCTTGCCTGGAGCGGGTGCGCAAGCTGGAGCGACGCGGGGTGATACGTGGTTATGGCGCGATCATCGATGTGCAGCGGGTGTCGCCAGGGTTGTCGCTGCTGGTGCTGGTGGCGTTGTCCAACCAGAGCGGGCGCTCGGCCCAGCGGGCCTTCGAGGCCTGCATGAAGGCCTGCCCGCAGGTATTCGAGTGCCAGCTCATCAGCGGGCATTTCGACTACAGCCTGCGCATGCGCTGCCGGGACATGGAGCATTACCGGGTGCTGAGCGAAACCTGGATGAACAACGACGAGCTGCACATCGACAAGCTGGTGGCGCACCCGGAACTGGCGGTGGTGAAGAACACGGCGCCGCAGTTGTAGCGCCGGCCCTGCAGCAGCCGGCCTTGCCGGCCAAGGGCCCGATGCGGCATTACGCCTGGCGCAACACCACCCACTCATGCGGCTGCACATACTCGCGCACCCATCCCACCACCTCCGCCGCCGGCATCGGCCGGGCGATGCCGTAGCCCTGCGCCACATCGCAGCCAAGCCCCATCAGCACCTCGCCATGCTCCACCGTCTCTACCCCCTCGGCGATCACCTGGCGCCCGAAGGCCCGTGCCAGGCCGATCACCGCGCGGGTCAGGGCCAGGTCATCCTGGTCATGCAGGATGTCGCGCACGAACGACTTGTCGATCTTGATCGCCTGGGTGGGCAGGCGCTTGAGATAGCTCAGCGACGAATAGCCGGTGCCAAAGTCATCCAGTGAAAACTGCACCCCCAACTGCTGACACGCCTCCAGGCATTCGCTGACCCGCTTGATGTTCTCGATTGCCACCGACTCGACGATCTCAAGGTCGAGCATGCGCGGCGCAACCCCGTCATGACGCGCAAGCAACAGGCGCAGGCGCTCGACGAAGTCAGACCGTTGAAAGTGGCGCGCCGCGATGTTCACGCTCACCGACCAGCGATACCCGGCGTCCTGCCAATGCTGCATCTGCGCCATCGCGCGGTCGATCACCCACTCGCCGATGTCCACGATCAGGTCGGTCTGCTCGATCAACGGCAGGAACTCCGCTGGCGGCACCAGCCCCTTGACCGGGTGCTGCCAGCGCAGCAAGGCCTCGAAGCCCAGCACCTCGCCACTGCGCATGTTCACCTTGGGCTGGTAGAACAGGCGCAGCTCGCCATTCTTCATGGCGCGGCGGACCCGCTCAACCGTCTGGTGCGTGGCCTTCACTTCCTGGTCCAGCGATACGTCGAACAGGTGGAAGCGGTTGCGTCCGCTCTGCTTGGCCACGTACATCGCCTGGTCGGCATGGCGCAGCAGGGTGTCGGCATCATCGTTGTCGGCCGGGTACAGGGTCACGCCGATACTGGCGCTGACACTGATCTGCTGGCCACGAATCGAATACGGCGCCGCCACCGCCGACAGCACCCGCCCCAGCACCGTGCGCAACTGCGCCTGGCCCTCGACATGGCGCAGAATCAGCACGAACTCGTCACCAGACAACCGCGCAACCGCATCGCCGCCACGCAGTATGCCCTTGAGCCGCGCCGCCACCTCGACCAGCAGCAGGTCGCCGCAGGCATGCCCATAGCCGTCGTTGACCGCCTTGAAGCCGTCCAGATCGAGCATGCACACCGCCAGCGGGAACTGCTCGGTGCGCGAGAATTCCAGGGCCTGGTTCAGCAGGTCCGAAAGGAATGCGCGGTTGGGCAGCCCGGTGAGCACGTCATGCCCCACGCGCCATTGCAGGGTGTGCACCAGCTGGCGTTTCTCGCTGACGTCGAAGCGGATCGACACATACTTGCGGACCTTGCCGGTGGCCGGGTCCAGCAGTGGCACCATGGTGCTGTCGACCCAGTATAGCGAGCCGTTCTTGGCGCGGTTGCAGATCTCGCCCTTCCAGACCTTGCCGGCTACCAGCGATGCCCACATGCTCTCGAAGAAGTCACTGCCGTGCAGGCCGGAATTGAGGATGCGGTGGTTGGCCCCCAGCAGCTCTTCACGGCTGTAGCCGGAGATACTGCAGAACTGCTGGTTGACGTAGGTGATGCGTCCGGCGAGGTCGGTTTCGGAAAAGATCGCGGCCGCGTCGACGGCCGCGCGGTAGTTGTCATCCATGCTCGTTCACTCGCCTGGCGGCTATCGGTTGAAGCGTTCAACCAAGGCACGCAGGCCGCTGGAAATATGCTCAAGCTCGCCACCACGGGTGGCGGCGGCATTGGCGTTGTCGGCAGTCTTCTGCACCGTGCCGGCTACCCGATTGATCTGCTGCGACACGTCCTCCGCCACGTAGGACTGCTCCTGCGAGGCGGCCGCCATCTGCTGGGTCATATCGGTGATGCGTGCCACCGCCTCGCGAATGCCTTGCAGTGCGCGCTGCGCCTCGACCACCTGCGCCACGCCCTGCTCGGCCTCCTGGATGCCCAGGTTGGCGATGCTCACCGCGTCATCGGCGCCGCTGCGCAGGGTCTCGATGATGCCCTGGATCTGCTGGGTCGACTGGCGGGTCTTGCCCGCCAGGGCGCGCACCTCATCGGCCACCACGGCAAATCCGCGGCCCTGCTCGCCAGCACGCGCCGCTTCGATGGCAGCGTTGAGCGCCAGCAGGTTGGTCTGGTCGGCAATCGCCTGGATCACGCTGGCAGCCAGCATGATGTCCTGGGTCTGCCCGGCCAGGTGGCCGACCGCCTGGTTGATCTGGGTGACGGTGCTGGCCAGCAGCTGGATCGCCTCGCGCGAGGTACCGGCCACCTGGCTGCCCTGTTCGGCCAGCTGGTTGGCGGTGCCGGCCTCGCTGGCGGTCTGCTGTACATGCACCGCCACTTCGGCGATGGATGCCGCCATCTCGGTCATCGCCGCCGCGGTCATGTCGGTTTCGGCGCGCTGGTCGAGCAGCGCCAGCTCGGTGGCATTGGACAGCCGGCTGGAATCGCTGGCGGCCACGGCCATCTGGTTGGCCAGGTCGCTCAGGCGCGTCAGCGCGGTTTTCAGGCGCGCCTCTTCACTGATCAACACCATCTGCAGTTGCGCGGTCGGGCCCAGCGCTTCGCTGTAGGCCAGCGCGCTGATCGGGTCGGAGAACGTGTTGGGGGTGCTGCGCACGATCTGGCGCACTTCATGGCGCAGGCGATTGTGCCCCCACAGGCCCACCGCCACGAACAGCGCCAGCGTGATGCCCTGCCCGCCCCAGCCCGGCAACAGCCGGTTGGCGCCCATGGCCAAAGCGGCTGCCAGCAACGGCAGCGCAAGCACGCGGCCCTGCAGGGCCAGGCGACGCCCGAAGGGCACGGGGGGCTTGCCTTCACGCAGACGGGCATACAGCGCTTCGGCGCGCTGCACCTGATCGCGAGTGGGCTTGACCCGTACCGATTCGTAGCCGACCAGGCGGCCGTCCTCGAGCACCGGTGTGACGTAGGCGCTGACCCAGTAGAAGTTGCCGTTCTTGCAGCGGTTCTTGACGATGCCCATCCAGCTCTGGCCGGCCTTGAGGTACTGCCACATCAGGGCAAATACGGCAGGCGGCATGTCCGGGTGGCGCACCAGGTTGTGCGTGCTGCCGATCAGTTCCGCCTGGCTGAAGCCACTCATGGCGGCGAATTCGGCATTGCAATAGGTGATGTTACTGTCGGTATCGGTGGCGGAAATCAGCCGCTGATGGTCCGGAAAGGTCTGTTCGACAGCCGTGACCGGCAGATTGAGACGCACGTTAAAACTCCCTGAAGCGCACGCTAAAGCCTTGTCCAGCGGCGCTGAAACCTGCAGCGTAAATGTCGGTCCAAGTGAACGATTCTACGAAATACATCACATTTTGCAAGGAAAGGTGATGAAACGTGGCGTTGTGCAATGCCAATATTTATCGTTAAGTTCTTGATTCTAAATGGGAATCGAGCGATGGAATTATCTAGTTTGGGTCCAGCCATCAGACGCTATCGCAAGGTAGCCGGGCTTACTCAGGCTGAACTTGGCGAAAAAACCGGTTTTGACCCCAAAACCATAAGCCGCTTTGAAACCGGCACCTACACCCCCAGTGTCGAAGCGCTGTTCACCTTTGCCGACGTGCTGGGCGTCAAGCTCAATGCCTTTTTCGCCGACCTGGAAGATGCGGACGAGCAACGTGCCTACTTGTTCGGTGTTATTCACAAAGCTCCACCCAAGGACCTGGGAAAGCTGATTGCAGCGGTAGACCTGGCCCTTTCCAAGCCTTGATCACTGCCCTCGCAAAAGCGTGACAGGCGCCTGCCACTGTTGCTTGAAGCGCTTTTGTCGTCGATAAGTACTGTAACTGGTCAGACCGGTAAAACCGATCTGATGCCCTGGATTCGCGAAATACTTGCAAACCCGCAAAAACCCCGCCTACACTGCGCCTGCACTGGACATACCGGTAAGACCACAATAATTAAGTCTGTCGCTCGGCGCTTGTTGCCAGAAGCACGGACACCGACCAGAGATCCCTCCCCATGCTCAAATGGTGCTCGCGTTCGATCTTCCTCCAAGTGGTGCTCGGCCTGATGCTCGGCATCGCCTGCGGCCTGAGCTTTCCTGAAGTTTCCCTGCAACTCAAACCCCTCGGTGACGGCTTCATCAAGCTGATCAAGATGCTCATCGGGCTGATTGTGTTCTGCGTGGTGGTCAGCGGCATTTCCGGTGCCGGCGACCTCAAGAAGGTTGGCCGCATCGGCCTCAAGTCGGTGATCTACTTCGAAGTGCTGACCACCATTGCGCTGGTGCTGGGGCTGGTACTGGCATTCACCTCAGGCATCGGTACCGGTGCCAACATCCACCTCGACCAGTTGTCGACCGCCGATGCCGGTGCGCTGGCCGAGCGTGGCCAGCATATCCAGGGCACGGCAGCGTTCCTCATGGGCCTGATACCCAATTCGGTGCTCGGCGCCTTCGCCGACAACAACATCCTCCAGGTGCTGCTGTTCTCGGTGCTGTTCGGCAGCGCCCTGAACCTGGTGGGCGAGGCCGCGTCGGGCATCACCCGGCTGATAAACGAACTGAGCCATGTGATCTTCCGCATCATGGGCATGATCGTGCGCCTGGCGCCGATCGGCGTGTTCGGCGCCATCGCCTTCACCACCAGCCAGTACGGCCTGGACTCGCTGCAACACCTGGGCGGCCTGGTGGCGCTGTTCTACGTGACCTGTGCAGGCTTCGTGCTGGTGATCCTGGGGACAGTGATGCGCGTCTCGGGCCTGAAGCTGTTCCCGTTCCTCAAGTACATGCGCGAAGAACTGGGCATCGTGCTGGGTACTGCTTCGTCCGATGCGGTCCTGCCGCAGATCATGCGCAAGCTCGAACACCTGGGCATCGGCAGCTCCACCGTCGGCCTGGTGATCCCCACGGGCTACTCCTTCAACCTGGACGGTTTCTCCATCTACCTCACCCTGGCCATCGTGTTCATCGCCAACGCCACCGGCACGCCGCTGGCCATGACCGACCTGCTGACCATCCTGCTGGTGTCGCTGATCACCTCCAAGGGCGCCCACGGCATTCCGGGGTCGGCGCTGGTGATTCTGGCAGCCACCCTCACGGCAGTACCGGCCATCCCGGTAGTGGGCCTGGTGCTGGTGCTGGCGGTGGACTGGTTCATGGGCATCGGCCGCGCGCTGACCAACCTGATCGGCAACTGCGTGGCCACTGTGGCCATCGCCCGCTGGGAAAAGGACATTGATCTGGAACGCGCCAACAACGTACTCAACGGCAAGCAGGGCTTCAGCTTCCAGACGCGCAAGCTGCCCACCCCTGCCCATCAACAGGAATTCTAGGCAACGACGTATGCATGTGTTTTCAGGGAGCAAACAGTGATTACCTCATCGACGGTAGTGAATGCGGTAGTGGAGAAACTGCGCCAGGCACTGGCCCGTGGCCAGTGGCGCTCGGGCGAGATGCTCCCGGGTCAGCGAGAACTGGCCGAGCAACTGGGCATCAGCCGACCAAGCCTGCGCGAGGCGGTCACGGTGCTGGAGACCCTCGGCCTGGTGCGTTCCATGCCAGGCAAGGGAGTGCTGGTGCTCGACCCCGGCACCCAGGAGCTGGTACAGGCCCCCGCGGCCGTGGCCGGAGCCAGCCTGGAGGACGTGCTGCAGCTGCGTTACACGCTGGAGCCGTTCATTGTCGGGCTGGTGGCGCAGTCGGTCAGCAGCAAGGAAATCGGCCAGTTGCGCCTGACCCTGATGGACATGCGCGAGGCCCTGGAGGCCAGCGACAGCGAAGCCGGGGTGCGCGCCTACCTGGCATTTCACGAAGAGCTGTTCGCACTGACCGCCAACCCGATTTTCCAGAGTGTGGTGCAGCAGACCAGCAATGCCCTCAAGCAGAGCGCCCAGGTGCTGCACAACTCGCCCGAGCACCTGGCCGCGCGCCTGGAAGAGAACGAGGCGGTGGTGCGCGCCATCCGCAACAAGGACAGCGCCCAGGCCAGTGCGCAGATGCGCCGGCATATTCTGCAGGAAGGCCTGCGCATGGGCATCGAATTGACCATTCCGGATGAACACCCGGGCAACTGACCAGGAGAGCGACCATGAACGCCTGCCCTGCTACCCCGTCCGCGATCGCCCTGCCCGCGCTGCTGGCGGCCGGCGAGCAGCGCCTGAGCGCTGACGAGATCTACCCGCGCCTGTTCGATGCGATCCTCGAACAGCGCCTGGCGCCAGGGACCGCGCTGACCGAGCAGGCGCTGGGCCAGGCCTTCGGCGTGAGCCGCACGGTGATCCGCCGCGTGCTGGGGCGCCTGTCCGACCAGCAGGTGGTGGTGCAACGCCCGGCGCACACCGCCCGGCTGGCCGCACCCGACCCGCAGCAGGCGCGCCAGGTGCTCAGTGCCCGGCGCCTGGCTGAAACCACGCTGATCGGGCTGGCGGCGCGGCGCACCAGTGCCCCACGCATCCGCCAGTTGCGCGAGCTGATTGCCCGCGAGCGCAAGCACCACGAGCAGGGCCATCGGTGCACGGCGATTCGTCTGGGGGGCGAGTTTCACCTGAAGCTGGCGGAGATGGCCGACAATGCCCCGTTGACACGGTTTCTCAACGGGCTGGTGCCCATGACGTCGCTGATCATTGCCCAGTACGAGACCCAGCCTTGCGAACACTGCGCCTGGCAGGAACATGCAGCCCTGGTGGACGCACTGGAGGACGGCGACAGCGAGGCGGCGCTGCAGTTGATGCACCAGCACCTGGACCGCATCGAGGCCAAGCTGAGCCTGGATTGAGAATGGCGGTGCGCCTTTCGCCGGCAAGGCCGGCTCCTGCAGGAGGTGTTGTGCAGGAGCCGACCTTGCCGGCGAAGGGTCTTGCTGCGCTTGACCTGCCAGCGACAAACCGCGCAGCATCGGGCATTCCCACAAGAGCCCGCCCCGTGACCCCAGAACAACGCCACAACGTCCGCGCCCTGCTCTCCGAGTCGTTCGTCGACAGCTGGGTGGACTACGCCTGGATCGCCCGCGAACTCGAACCCTTCGACCTGGCCGAGCTCAAGCGCATCTTCTACGAGGAAGTCGCGCCGGTCTGCTACTACAACATCGTGGCGCCGGTACCACCGGTATGGACCGGTTTCGAGCCGGTATCGCTCAACGAAGAAATCGAAGAGCTGCTGGAGGCGCGCCGACGCAACCCGTTGCGCCGGCATTGGGACCGCCTGTGGGCCGCCACCTGGATCCGCCTGTGGAGCCAGGAATGCTGGGACGCGATCCACCAGGCCTGCCTCGCCCAACGGCAGGCCTGATACCTCGGCACGCTGGCCTCAGAAGTCCCAGCGAGTGGTCACCATCACGTTTCGCGGGTCGCCATAAGAGGCCGAGTTGTAGAAGCCGATATTGGTGAAGTAGGCCTTGTCGAACACGTTGTTGACGTTCAGCGTGGCCGACAGCTGCTCGCTGATCTGGTAACGCGCCATCAGGTCCACCAGCCAGTAAGGGTCCTGGGCAAACTCTTCGTCGCGCTTCTTGACGTTGTTCGACAACACCTGCCAGCCCTTGCCCTGCCAACGCGCACCACCGCCGATGGTCAAGCGGTCGAGCGCCCCCTTGAGCTTGTAGCTGGTGTAGAAACTGACCTGATCCTCGGGCTCCCAGGTCGACACCTTCTTGCCCTGGTCATCGCGGATCACCTTGTGGGTGTAACCACCCTGCAGTTGCCAGCCCTCGGCCAGTTCGCCGGAGATCTCTGCCTCGTAACCCTTGGTCTTGGCCTTGATGCCTTCGTAGGCATACTCGACCGCCGGGTTGGTCGGGTTGCCGTTGTAGGCCCGGTCCTCTTCGCCCCGGCTGCTCTGGTGAATCTCGAAGTACGCCAGGCTCGCATTCAGGCGCCCGTCCAGGAACTCACCCTTCAGGCCCACCTCGTAGTTCTGCCCTTCATCCGGGTCGAGCAGGCGGTTGTTGCGGTCGCGGTACCAGGCATCCTGCGGCATGAAGATATCGGTGTAGCTGGCATACAGCGACAGGTAGTCATTGAGGTCGTACACCGCCCCCAGGTAGGGCAGCAGGCGATCGTCCTCGCGGCCGTTGGCGGTCACGCCGTTGATGCGGTAGTTGGCCAGGCGTGCACCGAGCAGCAGCGTCAGATCGTCGGTGGGGTGCAGGCGGGTGGTCACGTAGGTGCCGGTCTGACGCACGCGGTCATCCACGGTCTGGGTCTGCTCCCCCCAGTCCGGTTCGGGGGTGTTGCCGTTCCAGCTGCCGTAGTCGACGGAGTTGCCATTGGGGTATCTGGCGCTCCACCAGCCCTTGCCTTCCCAGTGAGACTGGGCAAACGAGGTACCGATCACCAGTTCGTGCTCACGCCCCAGCAGCTCGAACGGCCCGCTGGCGTAGAGGTCGGCCGAATTGCTCACCGTCTCGCCCGTGTATTTGGCCGAATAGAGGCTGGCGGTGCCGTCGGCGCGCGGGTAGTAACCCTGGATCGAGCCCAGCGGCGCGTCATAGCCGTTGATCTTGTGGTCCAGCTGCGCCTTGGCAACCCAGCCGTTGGCCAGGTGATGCTCCAGGCTGGCAAACACGGTGCGGGTGTACTGGTTCCAGTGGCTCCACTTGGCGCCGTTGTTGAAGTGGCGTGGCAGGTCGTTGCGGTTGCCCTGGGCATCGAACAGCGGAATGCTGCCCGACCAGCTCGAGCCTTCCGGCTTGTTGTCCTGGTAGTCACCGCCCACGGTGAGCAGGGTGTCCGGGCTCAGGTCGAATTCGAGGATGCCGTAGTAGACGTTGGTCTTGCGCTGGTAGTGGTCCATGAACGAGTGCTTGTCCTGGTAGGCCGCCACCGCACGGCCGCGCACGTTGCCGCTGTCGGTCAGCGGGCCGCCCACGTCGAGTTCGCTGCGGTAGTTGTCCCAGCTGCCGGCGCCCAGAGTGAAATGCCCCTTGAAATCGGCAGTCGGCTTCTTGCGCACCAGGTTGATCGTGGCCCCCAGCGACCCCGCGCCGGTGAGCAGGCCGGTAGCGCCCTTGAGCACTTCCACGCGGTCATAGATGGCCATGTCGCTCAAGGTGTTGCCGGCCGAATAGCCGACGTTGCGCGCCGTCGAGGGGATGCCGTCGTACTGGAAGTTGTTGATCGAGAAGCCGCGGGCATAGTAGCTGGTGCGGTCGCTGTCGAAGGCCGACACGGTGATGCCCGGGGTATGGCGCATCACATCGTCGATGTTGTTGAGCCCGAAATCGTCCATGTGCTGACGGGTGACCACGGTGATGGTCTGGGGCGTTTCGCGCGGTGTCAGCACCAGCCGTGTGGCGGTGGCGATGGTGCCTGGCGTGTAGGAGCCGCTGTCTTCGGTGATGGTACCCAACTGGTTGCTGGTGACTTCGGTCACGCCCAGGTTCAGCGCCCCGGCAGTTTGCGGCAGCGGGGCCAGGCTGTAGCGCCCGTCGTCTTCACGCACGGCCATCAGGCCATTGCCCTCGAGCAACGCCTGCAGGCCCTGATCGACACTGTAACGCCCGTGCAGGCCGGCGCTGGTCTTGCCCGCGGTCAGGCTCGGTGCGAACGACAGCACCACGCCGGCCTGGGCGGCGAAGCGGTTCAGAACCTGACCCAGGTCGCCCTGGTCGAGGTTGTATTCGGTCGGTGTGGTGCTGTCGGCGTGCGCCATGCCCGGCATCGCCAGCGGCCACAGCAGGGTGGAGCACAACAGCGTGGTACGCAGCCTTGCCGCGACCGGTGATCGGGTATTCATCGGTTCTTTTCTCTTCTGGTTGGCAGTCAGGCCATCACGCCTGCATGCCTAGAAGTCGAACGAAGGAGCGAATACCTATCATTTACGAAAAATATTTTTCATGTCGTGAGGGGTGCGATGCTTACCCAGTATTTTGTGCGCCGCTCGACCCGCACCGGCAGGGTCTTGCCGATGGCGCGCAGAATCTGCTCGGTGTCGTCGAGCTTGAAGGTACCGCTGATACGCAGGCTGGAAACCTCGTTGGCACATTTGAGCCAACCGGGGCGATAACGCCGCAGCTCGGCGATGAATACCCCCAGCATCTGGTCGTTGGCAATCAGCAGCCCCCTGCGCCAGGCATCGCGGTCGGGCTCCAGCGGCGAGCCAAGCACGAACTTGGGGTGTGAAAACCGCACCTGATCCCCGGCATCGACCACGGCCCCCCCCATGCCATCGCGCGGCATCACGCCCACCTGGCCCTGGTACACCGCCAGTTGCGTGCTGCTGGCGTCGCTGTCGCGGCGCACCAGAAAACGCGTGCCCAGCGCCTCGACGGTGCCGTTGACGGTCTGCACCCGCAACGGGCGCCCGGCCTTGTCGGCGGCGCTGGTGATCATCACCTCGCCCTGGCGCAGTACCAGCAGGCGCTGCTGGTTGTCGTAGCGCACATCCAGGGCAGTGTCGGTGTTGAGTTCGAGCCGGGTGCCATCGGCCAGGGTCAATGCCTGACGCTTGCCGACGCGGGTATGGTAGTCCGCCGTCCACGGCCCGCTGCTCAGCTCTCGGTAGCCGGCCCAGCCCAGGCCGCTGGTGCCGGCCAGCACCAGTATGCCCTTGAGCACGCCGCGCCGCGGGATCGCGGCAGGCTGCCCGGCGATGTCCAGGGTACGCCCGGCCAGCCCGCCAGATAGCTGGCCAAGCCGCTGCTGAACCTGGACGACCTGTTGCCAGGCCCAGCGATGCTGGTCGTGGGCGTCCAGCCAGGTCTGCCACGCTTGCCGGTCGGTATCATCCACGGCATCAGCATTGAGGCGGGCGCGCCAAAGCGCAGCCTGTTCCAGCGCGGCGCGCTGGAGAGGGTCGAGAGTAGCCATGGGGTCACGAGTCGGCTTGCAGGCTGTACAGCGTACAGTGGTGAAAGGCCTTGGCGATATAGCGGGTGACCGTCACCTCGGAAACCCCCAGCTCCTCGCCAATCAGCCTGTAGGTCATGCCATCGAGCTGCGACAGCAGAAAGGCCCGGCGTATGCGCGGGCCGAGCCCCGCCAGCATGGCATCCAGCTCGCACAGGGTCTGCAGCAGGATCAGCCGCTCCTGCTCGGATATCTCCACCGCTTCGGGCTGCTCGGCCAGTGCCTGCAACCAGGCCCGCTCGAGGCGGGCACGGCGAAAGTAGTCGATCATCAAACGCCGCGCGATGGTGGCCAGGTAGCCGCGTGGTTCGCGTACCGCGCCTAGCCGGTCGCTGGCGTCCGGGGCGCTGAGCACCCGCACGAACACGTCCTGCATCAGGTCGGCCGCCAGGTGCCGACAGGCCACCCGCGGACGCAGCCAGCCCTGTAACCAGCGGTGGTGGTCCTGATAGATACGGCTGACCTGTTCGCGCAACGCGGGATCGGGAGTGGACATGGGCGACCGGGGTACGAATGAGAATTCCTATCATTCTATGCCTAGCCGACGCTCAGAAGCAAAGCATCGCGGGCCTGCACGCCCTACACGGCGGGCGATACCTGTGCCGCTGCCGAACTCGGCAGCCCGAACACCCGATCGAACAGCCAGTTGTAGAGGTACGTGTAGCACGGGATCAGGATGATGAACGCCAGGTCCACCAAGAAGGCCTCCCACAGCGAAATCCCCAGCCACCAGGCAATCAGCGGGATCAGGTACACCACCAGGGTAAGCTGGAACCCGATCGCGTGCGCCACGCGCCGGGCCACGCTGCGCCCCCGTGTGGCCTGGCGGCTCTCCCAGTACTCGAACAGGGTGTTGTAGATGAAATTCCACACCATCGCGATGGTGGTGATCATCACGGCCAGCGGCCCGGTGTTGCTGGGCGCGGTGCCGGACAGCAGCGCCAGCCCGAGTGTCGACAGGCACAGCCCGATACCTTCATAGGCCGTTACATACACCAGCTTGCGTTTCAGACCTTGCACCTTTTCACCCCTCGGCAAATCAAATTCGGCCGGCAGGATGCGTCAATCTTCTTGACAGAAAAAGTCAGCAGCTATCAGATCTACTGAAAGGAGAGGCTGATGAATTTTTCCAGCGACACTATCGAACTGTTTCTTGCGGTGCTCGACCGCGGCTCGTTCTCGGCTGCCGCCCGGGCATTGGGGCGGGTACCCTCGGCAGTCAGCATGGCCATCGCCAACCTGGAGGCGGAGCTAGGCTTTGCCCTGTTCGAGCGTACCCACCGTGAAACCCGCCCCACCCCGCTGGCCCTGGCGCTGGAGCCCCATGCCCGGCTGATCGCCGACCAGCTGACGCAGCTTCAGGTACACGCCATCGAGCTTTCCCAGGGCCTGGAAAGCACCCTGGCCATCGGCGTGGTGCCCGACATCGATCACCAGCCGCTGCTCCAGGCCATCGGCCAGATCAGCCAGCGCCACCCGCTGCTGCAGGTGGAGGTGCTCAGCGCCCCGCAGGAAGATGCGCTGCACCTGCTGCACGAGGGTCGCGTGCAACTGTGCCTGGCGTTTGCCGGGCTGACGGTCGACCCGCGCCAGCGCTTCGAACAGGTCGGCATGGAGTCGCTGACCGCCACCCTCTCGCCCCATCACCCCGCGCTGGGCGAGCAGGTGCGCTACCTCGAAGACCTGGTCAACGTGCGCCAGATCGTGGTGGCCAGCCGCGATTTGCCGATGCTCGACCCCCGCGTGCTGATCGGTGCCTCGCACTGGCGCACCGACAGCCTGAGCATGGCCATCGAGATGGTCGAGGCCGGGCTTGGCTGGGGCGACTTCCCGCTGTCGCGCATTGCCCCGCTGCTCAAGGCCGGGCGACTGGTGCAACTGGATTTTCGCAACACCCGCAATGAACTGCGCCTGCCGGTGCATGCCTTCTGGCTCAAGCAGCAGCCGCTGCAACGCGCTGCCCAGGAGCTGGTGAGGTTGCTGAGACAGACCGCAGCCCTGGCCGACTGACCCCGCGTCAAAATGGTACGTAAATATTTCGTGGTTTCAGCCGATACCTGAAAGGTCAGTCGCGTGCAATTCACGATGGCGGTGCTCACAAGGCTCCGACCCGTGACGCCGTCACTTCCCCTATCTGGCTAAAGGTCTCGAAACATGAACCTGAAATTTCGCCACAAGATCCTGCTCAGCGCCAGCGCAGTCGTCGTGCTGGCCTTTGCACTGTTCACCCTCTACAACGATTACCTGCAACGCAACACCATCCGCCAGAACATCGAATCGTCGGTCAACCAGGCCGGCGCGCTGACAGCCAGCAGTGTGCAGAACTGGATGAGCGGGCGCATCCTGGTGCTGGAAAACCTGGCCCAGAACATCGCCCACCAGGGCGCCAATGCCGACTTCCCCGGGCTGGTCGACCAGCCCGCCTTCACATCGAACTTCCAGTTCACCTATGTGGGCCAGACCAACGGCGTGTTCACCCAGCGCCCGGACGCGAAAATGCCCGACGGCTACGACCCGCGCCAACGTCCCTGGTACACCGCCGCTGTCGCCGCCGGCAAACCCATGCTCACCCCACCCTACCTGGCGGCTGTCGGCGGGCTGGTGGTGACCATTGCGATGCCGGTCAAGAGCAACGGCGAACTGGTCGGCGTGGTGGGCGGCGACCTGAGCCTGGCCACCCTGGTGGACATCATCAATGCCGTGGACTTCGGCGGTATCGGCCACGCCTTCCTGGTCGACCGCGACGGGCAGATGATCGTCAGCCCGGACAGCGACCAGGCCATGAAGAACCTCAAGGACATCTACCCCGGCAGCAACCTGCAGGTCGCCGCCGGCCTGCACGACGTGACCCTCAACGGCGAACAGCGGATCATCTCGTTCGCCCCGGTCAGCGGCCTGCCGTCGGCCGACTGGTACATCGGCCTGTCCATCGACAAGGCAAAGGCCTATGCCCCGCTGAGCCAGTTCCGCACCTCGGCCATCATCGCCATGCTGATCGCCGTGGCCGCCATCGCCGGCCTGCTGAGCCTGCTGATTCCGGTGCTGATGCGCCCCCTCACCACCATGGGCCGCGCCATGCAGGACATCGCCCAGGGCGAAGGCGACCTGACCCGGCGCCTGACCGTGGAAAACAAGGATGAATTCGGCGAACTGGCCGGTGCCTTCAACCAGTTCGTGGAGCGCATCCATGCATCCATTTCCGAAGTGGCCTCGGCCACCCGCCAGGTGCACGACCTGTCGGAACGCGTGATGAGCGCCTCCAACGCCTCGATCATCGGCTCCGAGGAACAGAGCCTGCGCACTAACAGCGTGGCCGCTGCAATCAACGAACTGGGCGCCGCCACCCAGGAAATCGCGCGCAACGCCGCCGATGCCTCGCAACATGCCAGCGGTGCCAGCGACCAGGCCAACGATGGTCGCCAGGTGATGCAGGAGACCATCAGCGCGATGACGGCGCTGTCGCAGAAGATCAGCGAGTCGTGCGAGCAGATCGAAACCCTCAACGCCAGCACCGATGACATCGGCCAGATCCTCGACGTGATCAAGGGCATCTCGCAGCAGACCAACCTGCTGGCACTCAACGCTGCCATCGAGGCAGCACGGGCCGGTGAAGCCGGTCGCGGCTTTGCCGTGGTGGCCGACGAAGTGCGCAACCTGGCGCACCGTACCCAGGAATCGGCCGAAGAGATCCACAAGATGATCACCACCCTGCAGGTGGGGTCGCGCGAGGCAGTGCACAACATGAACGCCAGCCAGGTGTCCAGCGAGCAGAGCGTGCAGGTCGCCAACCAGGCCGGCGAACGCCTGACCAGCGTGACCCTGCGCATTGGCGAGATCGACGGCATGAACCAGTCGGTAGCAGCCGCCACCGAGGAACAGACCGCCGTGGTCGAGAGCCTGAACCTGGACATCACCCAGATCAACGTGCTCAACCAGCAGGGTGTGGCCAACCTCAACGACACCCTCAAGCACTGCGATGACCTGGCGCGTCAGGCCGGGCGCCTCAAGCAACTGGTAGACAGCTTCAAGATCTGACCCCCGCCCTCGCCCATCGGCCGCCCAGGCGGTCGATGGCACCCTCGCCTGCTGCGTTACGGTTATAAACTAATAACGAACAAGTCTATTTGGCTATAAAAAAACCTTTATGCTGGCGCCATCCGATCACGGGCTCGCTGGGTGTTTAGGTATTTATGGATGTAGGTTCTTTTGGTTTCACCATCGCAGGCCTGGTTGTTGGGTTCATTGTCGGCATGACCGGCGTTGGCGGTGGTTCGTTGATGACCCCGATCCTGCTCTGGTTCGGCATCAACCCGGCCACTGCAGTGGGCACCGACCTGTTGTATGCGGCCATCACCAAGGCCAGTGGCGTCTGGGTGCACAGCAAGCAAAAGAACATCGACTGGAAGATCACCGGGCTGCTGGCCATGGGCAGCGTGCCAGCGGCGGCCTTGACCCTGTGGTTTCTGAGCACCCTGCATACCGACACCCAGACGCTCAACGGCGTGATCAAGCAGGGCCTGGCGGTGGTGCTGATCCTCACGGCGCTGGCCATCCTGTTCAAGTCGCGGTTGCAGGCGTTTGCCAGCAAGCACGCCGGTGACCGCTACCACCTCAGCGAACGCAGCCTCAACGCCCTGACCGTGGTCACTGGCGTGGTGCTGGGCGTGATGGTGTCACTGACCTCGATTGGCGCGGGCGCCCTGGGCACTGTCGCGCTGTTTCTGCTGTACCCGTACCTGGTCACCCGGCGCCTGGTGGGCACCGAGATCGCCCACGCGGTACCTCTGACCCTGGTCGCCGGCCTGGGCCATGCGAGCATGGGCAACATGGACTGGTCGTTGCTGGGCTACCTGCTGCTGGGCTCGTTGCCGGGGATCTACCTGGGCAGCCACCTGACCGGGCGCATTTCCGACAACGTACTGCGCCCTTGCCTGGCGGGGATGCTGTTGCTGATCGGGTACAAGCTCGCGTTCTGAGCGCATCTTTCCGACAACGCGTCGACGCCATTCGCCGGCAAGGCCGGCTCCTACCGTGATCATGTAGGAGCCGGCCTTGCCGGCGAAGCTTTTTATGACGCAACGTATAGTAGTATTACCATACGTCGCAGGTAGTACTTCCATAACAACACGACATTGTTATATAAGATGCCCGGAGCCATCTGCGCTGCCGCCACCGACAAGGGGGCAGCTGACATCAAGAGCTAACAATCAGCCAACGGGTGCCACACATGTCGAATTCTCACCAGGGCCTCGCCCCTGCCTGTACGAGCCTGCTCAACCTCGGCTCACCCCCGCGCACGTTACCTCGCCCCGCGACCTGATCGCGGCGCGCCGGCGCCTGCCCCACAGCATTTACCGTCTGGCTGCGAGCCCTGCCCGCCGCCCTGACGCCCCACACCCGCAACAAAGTCGATGGCCCGCCCCAGGCAATAAAAACAACAAAGGAGCCCCACCCATGACGCACGCCCCAACCGATCACGCGCAGAGTTGCGACCGCATCCGCGCCAACCCCAAATTCCAGCAACTGGTGCGCACCCGATCGCGCCTGGCCTGGTCACTCAGCGCCGCAGTGCTGGGTGCCTACTACCTGTTCATGCTGGTGGTGGCGTTCTACCCGCAGGTGCTGCACACACCGCTGGGGGACGGTCGCCAACTGACCCTCGGCATTCCCGTGGCCTCGGCACTGATCGTGCTGTCGTGGCTGCTGACCGGCTGGTACGTGCGCAGCGCCAATACCCGCTTCGACAGCCTCAGCGCACAGGTACTGGAGGAGTCGAAATGAACCGCACCGCACTGCTAGTGCTGAGCAGCCTGCTGCTGACCCCGGCGGCTTTCGCGGCGCCGCTGGTGGCCGACAGACAACCGGTCAACCTGCACGCCATCGCGATGTTCTTCGTGTTCGTGCTGGGCACCCTGGCGATCACCTGGTGGGCCGCGCGCCAGACCCGCTCCACCTCCGACTTCTACACCGCCGGCGGCGGCATCAGCGGTTTTCAGAACGGCCTGGCGATTGCCGGCGACTACATGTCGGCGGCCACCCTGCTGGGCCTGTCGAGCCTGGTGTTCGCCAAGGGCTACGACGGCTTCATCTACACCGTGGCGTTCTTCGTCGGCTGGCCGATCATCACCTTCCTGATGGCCGAGCGCCTGCGCAACCTGGGGCGCTACACCTTTGCCGACATCGTGTCGTACCGCCTGGACCAGACCCGCATCCGCACCTTCGCCGCCTTCGGCTCGCTGACCGTGGTGTGCTGCTACCTGGTGGTGCAGATGGTGGGTGCCGGGCAACTGATCAAGCTGCTGTTCGGCCTGGACTACAGCACCGCCGTGATGGTGGTGGGCGCCCTGATGCTGGTGTACGTGATCTTCGGCGGCATGATCGCCACCACCTGGGTGCAGATCATCAAGGCCGTGCTGTTGCTGGCCGGTGGCACCACCCTGGCGCTGCTGGCCATGGCCGAGTTCGGCTTCAGCCTGGAAACCCTGGCCAGCCGCGCAGTGAACGTGCACAGCACAGGCTGGAGCATCATGGGCCCCGGCTCGATGCTGGCCGACCCGATCAACGCCGCGTCGCTGTCGCTGGGGCTGGTGTTCGGCATCGCCGGGCTGCCGCATATCCTGATGCGCTTTTTCACCGTGCCCAACGCCAAGGAAGCACGCAAGTCGGTGTTCTACGCCACCGGCTTCATCGGTTTCTTCTTTCTGGTGGTGATGGTGCTGGGCTACGCGGCCATCGTCATCGTCGGCACCGACCCGCAGTTCTACGTGGACGGCGACCTCAAGGGCGCGCTGATCGGTGGCGGCAACATGGTCGCCATGCACCTTGCAAAGGCAGTGGGCGGCAACCTGTTCCTGGGCTTCCTGTCGGCGGTGGCCTTCGCCACCATTCTCGCGGTGGTGTCGGGCCTGGCACTGGCCGGTGCGTCGGCCATCTCCCATGACCTCTACGCCACCGTGTGGAAAAAGGGCACCGCCAGCGAAAAGGACGAGATGCGCGTGACCCGTATCGCCACCGTCGGCCTGGGCATCATCGCGATCCTGCTGGGCATCCTGTTCGAGAAGCAGAACGTGGCCTTCCTGGTGGGCCTGACCTTCGGTATCGCCGCCTCCACCAACTTCCCGGTGCTGATCATGGCCATGTACTGGAAAGGCCTGACCACCCGCGGCGCGCTGGCCGGCGGCTTTGCCGGGCTGATCACCGCGCTGGGGCTGGTGATCCTGTCGCCGGCGGTGTGGGTGTCGGTGCTGGGCAACGCCCAGGCGATCTACCCCTATGACCATCCGGCACTGTTTTCCATGCCGCTGGCGTTCCTGGTCACGGTGATTGTGTCCAGGCTCGACCGCAGCGCCCGCGCAGCCCGCGAACGTGCGGCCTTCGACGACCAGTTCGTGCGCGCACAGACTGGCCTGGGCGCCGCCACCGCCGTCAGCCACTGAACCACTGCAACCCCTGTCACGGGCCGCTACGGCGGCCCGTGCGGGCATCGCTGCACCTCATAAAAACAAAAAAGAGGATTTACCATGCACCGCACTTTCCCACCGTTCAGCCTTGGCCTGCTGGCCACGGCAACACTCGCCGGCGTTTGCAGCACGGCCAACGCGGCCTTTGTCGATGACAGCAAGGCCAGCGTGGAACTGCGCAACTTCTACTTCAACCGCGACTTTCGCCAGCACGAGGCCCCGCAGTCCAAGGCCGAGGAATGGGCCCAGGGCTTTGTGCTGCGCTACGAGTCCGGCTTTACCGAGGGCACCCTGGGCGTTGGGGTGGACGCCATCGGCCTGCTCGGGCTCAAGCTCGATTCCAGCCCCGAACGCAGTGGTAGCGGCCTGCTGCAGCGTGACCGCGAGGCACCGCGCCGTGCCCAGGGCGAGTACAGCGAGCTGGGCCTGACCGCCAAGGTGCGCGCCAGTCACAGCGTGTTGAAGGTCGGCACCCTGATACCCAGGCTGCCGGTGCTGATGCCCAACGACTCGCGCCTGTTGCCGCAGACCTTTTCCGGCGGGCAGTTGAACGTGCAGGAGCTGGAGAACCTGAACCTCGACATCGGCCGGCTGCGCCAGGTCAACCAGCGCGACTCCACCGACTACGAGGACATGGGCGTGACCACGGGCGCGGCAAAAAACATCGTGGCCCGGCGCAGCGACAGCGATCGCTTCGACTTCGCCAGCCTTAGCTACAAGTGGACCGACAGCCTGACTACCAGCTACAGCTACGGTGCGCTCGACAACCTCTACCGCCAGCACTTCGTGGGCCTGAACCACACCTGGGCGCTCGGCGAGGGGCAGTCGCTCAAAAGCGATATCCGGTTCGCCCGCTCCAGCGACGACGGCGCCAGCAACGTCGACAACAAGGCGCTGGGGGCGATGTTCACCTATGGCATACAGGGCCACGCCTTCGGTGTGGGCTACCAGCGCATGCGCGGCGACACCGGCTTTGCCTACCTCAACGGCGCCGATGCCTACCTGGTGAACTTCGTGCAGATCGGCGACTTCGCCAACAAGGACGAAACCTCGTGGCAGGCCCGCTACGACTTCAACTTCGCCAGCGTGGGCCTGCCGGGGCTGACCTTCATGACCCGCTACCTGCGCGGCGACGGCATCGACCTGGGTGCGGGGCGGCCCGATGGCAAGGAGTGGGAGCGCGACACCGATATCGGCTACGTGGTGCAAAGCGGCCCGCTGAAAAACGTCGGCGTGAAGTGGCGCAACGCCACGGTACGCTCCACGCATTTCGGCAACGACCTGGACGAGAACCGGCTGATCCTGTCGTACACCGTTGCACTCTGGTAATTGAACATTGGCCATTCGCCGATAACACTCAGGCGTTGCTCGTGGTCCAGAGGGCAACGTCTGACGTCATCAAGCGACGAACAACTGGAAGTCGCGCTTGAAAAAGTCCCACCTTGGGACCAGAATGGGGCCTTATGAGAATCATTGCAATCAGTCACCTGAAAGCATTTTCCGAGAAGCATCCTGCATCCAAGCAACCCTTGCTCTCATGGATTGACGAAGCCAGGCAGGCAAGATGGTCCACGCCTGCGGATATCAACGCGCAGTTCTGCAATGCCAGCATCCTCAAAAGTCGCAGAGTGGTGTTCAATATCAAAGGCAATGACTATCGGATCGTGGCTGCCGTGGCCTATCGCTTCGAAGCCATCTACATCAAGTTTGTCGGTACTCACGAACAATACGATGGCATTGACGCCGACACCGTTGAGATGGAGTGATCCTGTGAACATTCACCCAATTCATACCGAGCAGGACTACCAGGCCGCGTTGAACGCAGTGTCCGAGCTGTTCGACAACGAGCCGGAACCCGGCACGCCCGAAGGTGATTACTTCGATGTCATGGTCACGCTGATAGAGGCGTATGAGACCAAGCAGTTTCCGCTCGACCTGCCCGACCCCATCGAGGCTATTCGCTTCAGAATGGAGCAGTCCGGCCTGAGCGCCGCCGACCTGGTACCGGCAATCGGCCGGAAGAACCGGGTCTACGAAGTACTCAATGGAACGAGAGCGCTGACACTGCCGATGATATGGCGGTTGCACGAAATGTTCGGAATTCCGGCGCAAAGCCTGATAAAACCTCGACAAGTACAGGGCGTCGACACTACACGTTGACTGCTTGCGCAGCGCTATCGAGCCAGGGAGGCCCGGCATGTTTCACGTTCTGTTCCACCGCTTTCCTCTTGCCCTTGCCCTGAGCGCCCTGCTCGTCGCCTGCGTGCCCTACCCGCGAGAGCGCCCGGCCTATGCCGACCTGTGCGAGTCGCGCCAGGTGTTCGAGGTGCCGACCGCGCACGGGGTCAAGACCTTCTACCTGTACACCTACCTCTACGACCATGCGCTGATGTGGAGAGATCGACCCTACACGCAGGGTTACTTCAGCGTGCCCCATGGCTCGCCACAGCGCGAGTTCTACGTGCAGGTGATCGGCTTCAACAAGAATCGCCAGCAGCCTCTCAAGCCAGGGTCGGGCGAAGCGCCCATCCCCATGCTGTACGACAGCCGCAAGGCCTACCTGACCTTCGAGAATGGCCAGCGCCTGGCGGCCCGCCCGGACATTTACCTGGGCGCGCTGAACAACGACTTCCCGCTTTCGGGCAAGGACTACGTGCGCCCCTCGCCGTTCGACATCAACAGTGACGAGGTGCACCGGCGCATTCCCAAGCTCACCAACAACAGCCGCTATGGCTCGGTCTACGTCGCGTTCAACACCCCGGACTTCAACGCCGACGCCAAGTGGACGATCAACCTGGGCACGTTGGAAATCGACGGGCAGTCGGTTACTGTGGCGCCACTGCAACTGTGCCACCACCCGAAAAAATCCTGGATCGGCGTCGAGCCGTTGATGCGGCCCTGAGCCCCGGTCCACTTCACGCCCACATTCAGCGAGGTTGCATGCAGATCGAGCTTCTGGAGGTTCGCGATCACCTCCACCGTTTCGCCCCTTTCGACGCCCTGCCCGAAGAAACCCTCAACGGCATTGCGCCACGAATCCAGGTGAGCTATTTCAAGGCCGGTAGCACCATCCTGGAAGCAGGCGCCAGCATCCAGGACCTGCACTACGTGCGCAGCGGTGCGGTGGAGATCTACCGGCGCAACGGCGAGCTCTACAACCGCCTGGGCGAAGGCGACATCTTCGGCCAGGCCGGGTTGCTGCGCAGCAACAAGGTGCGCTTTCCGGCCAAGGCGCTGGAAGACAGCCTGATCTACTTCATTCCGGCAGACCTGTTTGCCGAACTGTGCGAGCAGCACGACAGCTTTGCCGAGTTCGTCGAGGCCGAAGGGCATTCGCGTCTCAAGTCCGCTGTCGAAGGCCAGGGCCGCGCCAGCGAGCTGATCCAGCTCAAGGCACGCACCCTGCTCTCGCGCAGCCTGGTGTGGGTGAGCCAGGACACTTCGATTCTGGACGCGGCGCGCCTGATGGCCGCCGAAAGCGTGTCGTGCGTGGCAGTGGTCGAACCGGTACCGGATGCCCCCGACAGACTGCTGGGGCTGGTCACCGACCGGGACCTGCGCACCCGCGTGCTGGCCGCCGACCTCAGCAGCAGCCTGCCCATCAGCACGGTGATGTCGAGCGATCCGGTGGTGATCCAGGCCAACGACTCGGTGTTCGAAGCCATACTGTGCATGCTGCGGCGCAACATCCACCACCTGCCGGTGGTGCACAAGGGCCGCACGCTGGGGCTGATCAACCTGTCGGACATCATCCGCCACGAGTCCCAGAGCAGCCTGCACCTGGTCAACAGCATCTCCAACCAGAACAGCGTGGCCGGCCTGCGCTCGCTGCTGCGCGACCTGCGCGGCACCTATGTGCGCATGGTGCGCGATGGCGCCACCGCGCACATGATCGGCAGCGCGATTTCCGGCATCGGGCGCGCCTTCACCCAGCGCCTGCTGGAACTGGCCGAACGCGACCTGGGCCCGCCGCCGGTGCCGTACTGCTTCATGGCGCTGGGTTCGATGGCGCGGGACGAACAGTTGCTGGTCACCGACCAGGACAACGCCCTGGTGCTGGACGACAGCTTCGACCCGGTGCAGCACGACGCCTACTTCCTCAAACTCGCCACCTTCGTCAGCGACGGCCTGGCCGCGTGCGGCTACAGCTACTGCAAGGGCGGGATCATGGCCACCAACGACCAGTGGCGCCAGCCGCTGCGGGTATGGAAGGGCTACTTCACCCAGTGGATCGACAAACCCAACGCGGCCACCCTGCTCAACAGCAGCATCTTCTTCGACCTCGACGGGGTGTATGGCCAGCTGGAACTGGTGGAAACCCTCAAGACCCTGTGCGCGCAGAAGTCCAGCGCCAGCCCCGCCTTTCTTACCGCCATGGCGCGCAATGCACTGAACCGTACGCCGCCGCTGGGGTTCTTCCGCACCTTCGTGATGGAAACCGACGGCCGCCAGAAACAGATCATCAACCTCAAGGGCCGCGGCACCGCACCGCTCACCGACCTGATTCGCGTGCATGCCCTGGCCTGCGCCAGCACCGCGCAGAACTCGGTCGAGCGCCTGGAAGCCATCAGCGCCACCAAGCTGATGCAGCCGGCGGCCATCGAGCACCTGCGTTATGCGCTGGAGTTCCTGTCGATGGTGCGCATTCGGCACCAAGTGGACGCCCTCGAAAACGGCCAGCAGCCGGACAACTACATCGAGCCCGAGCGCTTCTCCAGCAGCGAGCGACACAACCTCAAGGAAGCGTTCCAGGTGCTGAGCCATGCGCAGAAGTTCCTGCGCTTTCGCTACCCTGGCATCGTGCGGCACTCGCGATGAAGCCGCGTGGTATCGACCGTATCGACTGGGCAACGTGCTTTCAGGCATTGGCAGCCCAGGCGCGCAACCCGCTGCTGAAGAACTTCTATGCCGCCGGCGTGGTGCCGGCTGGCACTCCCCTGGAGCAGGTGCCGTTGCTGGCGCTGGATGTGGAAACCACCGGGCTGGATGCGCAGAAGGATGCCATTGTCAGCATTGGCCTGATGCCCTTCACCCTGCAGCGCATCCGCTGCGCCGAGGCGCGCTACTGGGTGGTGAAACCGCGCACCGAACTGAGCGACGAGTCGGTGACCTTCCACCACATCACCCACAGCGACATCCGCCATGCGCCCACCCTGCCCCATGTGCTCAACGCGTTGCTGGGAGCCATGGCCGGGCATGTGATGGTGGTGCATTACCGCAACCTGGAACGCGGGTTTCTCGACAATGCGGTGCGACGGCACCTGGGTGAGGGGTTGGAGTTTCCGGTGATCGACACCATGCAGCTGGAAGCACTGCTGCACCGTGGCAAACGCAGTTGGCGGGACCGCCTGCTGCGCCGGCCGCCAGCCTCGATACGCCTGGCCGACAGCCGCGCGCGCTATCACCTGCCGCCGTATCACGCGCACCATGCCCTGACCGATGCGTTGGCCACGGCCGAGCTGTTGCAGGCCCAGGTGGCACATCGGTTCGAAGCGGGAATGGAAATCGGGCGGCTGTGGGATTGAACGCCAGCAAACTGGCTTTGTGCAGAAGCCAGCCTTGCTGGCGATGCCCGGCTACGCCGGGCCAGGGGCGCCATGCACGCCATCGCCGGCAAGGCCGGCTGCTACGCCCCCACAATAAAGTTGCTGCGCCGGGCGGGCTTTAACCGCGCGGCTCCGACATCAGTCCCTTGACCAGCGACACACAGCCGAGCAGCAACACGATGGCGAACGGCAGGCCGGTCGACACCGCCATCGCCTGCAGCGCAATCAAGCCGCCACCGAGCAAAAGCGCAATCGCGATCACGCCCTGCATCACCGCCCAGAACACCCGCTGCGGCACCGGTGCATCCACCTTGCCACCGGCGGTGATGGTATCGATCACCAGCGAGCCGGAGTCGGACGAGGTGATGAAGAACACCGCCACCAGCACGATGCCGATGAACGAGGTGATCTCCTTGAGCGGCAGGCCGCTGAGCATCGCGAACAGCTTGAGCTCCAGCACCGCATCGGTCACGCCGGCAAAGTGCTGGTTCACGGTCTGATCGATGGCGGTGCCGCCGAAAGTGGTCATCCACAGTACCGACACCAGCGAGGGCACCAGCAACACGGCGATGAGAAACTCGCGCACCGTGCGGCCACGGCTGACACGGGCGATGAACATGCCCACGAACGGCGACCAGCTGATCCACCAGGCCCAGTAGAAGGCAGTCCAGCCCTGGGTGAACTCGGCATCCTCGCGCCCCACCGGGTTGGACAACGCCGGCAGGTACTCGATGTAGGCCGTGAGGTTTCTGAAGAAGCCGGTGAAGATCGCCAGGGTCGGCCCGACCACGATGATGAACACCAGCAGCAGCAACGCCAGGCCCATGTTCACCTGGGACAGCATCTTCACGCCCTTGTCCATGCCGGCCAGCACCGAGCCCAGTGCGATGATGCTGATGCCGATGATCAGCAGCACCTTGCTGACATTGGTCGAGGGGATCGCGAACAGGTATTCGAGCCCGGCTGCCGCCTGCTCGGCACCGATCCCGAGGGAAGTGGCCAGGCCGAACAGCGTGGCGAACACCGCCAGGATATCGATCACATGCCCCGGCCAGCCCCACACGCGCTCACCCAGCAACGGGTAGAACACCGAGCGGATCGACAGCGGCAAGCCCTTGTTGTAGGTGAACAGCGCCAGCGACAACGCGACGATCGCGTAGATCGCCCACGGGTGCAGGCCCCAGTGGTAGATGGTGGCCGCCATCGCCATGTCGGCCGCCACCTTGGCATCACCGCCTGCACCGCCCAGCGGCGCCCAGTCGGTACGCACGCCGTTGGCGTCGAGGGTGACCCCGCCCATGGCGGCCGAGAAGTGCGACATCGGTTCGGCCACGCCATAGAACATCAGGCCGATACCCATGCCGGCGGCGAACAGCATCGAGAACCAGCCCACATAGGAATGGTCCGGCACCGCTTCGCGCCCGCCCAGGCGCACCTTGCCCAACGGCGAGACGATCAGGCCCAGGCACAGCAGTACGAAGATGTTCGCGGTGCTCATGAAGAACCACGCCAGGTTGGCGGTCAACCAGCTGCGCATGGCGCTGAACACCGGCTCGACTTCGTTCTGCAAGGCCAGGGTGAGGATGACGAACAGGAAGATGGTGGCGGCAGAGATGAGGAACACCTTGCCGTGGATGTCCAGCGAGAAGGAAAACTCGCCCTTGAAATTGTCCTGGCCGACGACGTAGTCGGTATCGATCAGGTTTACTTCACCGCTGGGAGCTGGAATGCCGTCGACGGTCGGCGGCTGAGAATGCCCGGGTGTGTCGTTGGAGGGGGTTCTTCCCACGAAATAGCTCCTTGAATTGCTGGCACGCTTCGACGTGCAGTGATCTGATAGCCCCGCTGTTCCTATGGCAAAACGAGAAATGTGAAGGCCACAGGGTAGCAGGCCTGAGGTCGGACCGCCGCACCCGTCATCGGTTCAAGGCTTTTTGCCATTATTTGCATTCACCTTGCCGGCCCTTTATTGCACGACTCAAGCGAGCCCCCATGTCCCGATACGCCATCGCCGTCACCGCCGCCGACCACAAGCCAGGGATCGTCAAGCTGCTGCGCCAGTGGTCTGCCGACAGCATCGGCGAGCTGATGCGCAAGGTGGGCACGCAAACGCCGGTCGTGCTGTTCGATACCACGGACTTCGCCCTGGAGGTGCCCAGCGAGCAAGGCACGGTGACGCAGCAGCAAACGCTGCTGGCAATCATCGATGCGCTGGAGCAGGCCGGCGCCAGCCTGCGCATCACCCACCATGCGGGCACGCTGGTGGAGCCGCTGACGCGTGAGATGCTGGAGAACCTGTTCGAAAGCGAGCTGCTCTACCTGGGCC
This sequence comes from Pseudomonas sp. PS01300, assembly GCF_029960155.1. Taxonomy (NCBI): domain Bacteria; kingdom Pseudomonadati; phylum Pseudomonadota; class Gammaproteobacteria; order Pseudomonadales; family Pseudomonadaceae; genus Pseudomonas; species Pseudomonas sp. PS01300. The sequence continues at coordinate 33,636 of NZ_JASCPN010000007.1, forward strand.
AGGAGCACGACTGAGCGTTGCTACGCCCCGCCGTGCCCGTAACGCTTGCGGTACTCGGCAGGTGTCACCCCCACGTGCTTGAAGAACGCTCGGCGCAAGGTGTCGGCGTTGGCGAAGCCGCATTTGGCGGCGACCTGCTTGGGCGCATCACCACCGGCCTCCAGCAGGGCGCGTGCAGCGGCCACCCGCGCCGACTCCACCCAGGCTGCGGGCGTGACGCCCACCTCGGCATGAAACAGCCGGGCAAAATGCCGGGGGCTGAGGCCGGCATGTTCGGCCAGTGCCTCGACTGTCAGCGCCAGCTGCGGGTTGGCGGCCACCCAGCGCTGCACTTGCTGCAACACCGAACGCCCGGCTGGCTGCGCCTCGCCCTTGCGGCTGAACTGCAACTGCCCGCCCGGGCGCTTGAAGAACATCACCAGTTGCGCCGCTACCCGCAGCGCGATTTCACGGCCCAGGTCTTCCTCCACCAGCATCAGCGCCAGGTCCAGCCCGGCAGTGACCCCGGCGGCTGTGCGCAGCTTGCCGTCGCGCACATACAGCGCATCCTCTTCCACGCTCAGGCTCGGGTAACGCTGTGCCAGGGCCTGTGCCGCGGCCCAGTGCGTGGTCACCCGCCGCCCATCCAGCAACCCGCTGGCCGCCAGCGCGAAGGCGCCGGTGCACACCGAGCCGAAGCGGCGCGACTGGCCCGCGCAATCGCGGATCCAGGCCAGCAGCGTGTTGTTCAGTTGCATCCGCGCCGCATCCGGCGCCCCGGCCACCAGCAAGGTGTCGAAGCGCTGCCCGGGCTCACCTGCCACCAGGTCGGGCAACAGCCGCGCACCGGACGAGCTGTGAATGGGCCCTGCCTCGCACGCCACCACCTGCAACGTGTAGACCTGCCGACCCGCCTCGACATTGGCCTGGGCGAACACATCCAGCGGGCCCGACACATCGAGCAGTTGAACACCGGGCAGCGCGAGTACGGCAATGGTTCTGGTCATGGCGAAGGGGCGAACCTCAAGGCGTCGTGATTTCACGTGAAATGGCAGTATATGGCGTATCACGCCATTTGAGGACAGCAGTGTCGAGGCTGACAATGGAGGCGAACCGCAACCCGGAGCCTGCCCCATGACACTCGACATCCACGGCATCAAGATCCCCGACAGCCAGCTCGCCCGCGAAATCACCGAGGTGGTACGCGATACGGCCTCGCCCCTGCTGTTCCACCATTCCAGCCGCGTGTTCTACTTCGCCGCCCTGGCGGGCCAGAAGCGCGGCCTGAAGTTCGACGCCGAGCTGCTGTACTGCGGCTGCATGTTCCACGACATGGGCCTGACCCATCAGCACAGCAGCGCCTGCGAGCGTTTCGAAGTGGATGGCGCCAATGCCGCACGCGACTTCCTGTGCGGCCACGGCATCGCCCAGCAGGACATCGATACGGTATGGACCGCCATCGCTCTGCACACCACCCCAGGCATACCCGAGCACATGCACCCGGTGGTGGCGCTGGTGACGGCAGGGGTCGAGATGGACGTGCTGGGGCTGACCCACGGCCAGTACGGCGCTGCCGAGCGCGAAGCCATCGTCAGCGCCCACCCGCGGGGCGAGCATTTCAAGGAAGACATCATCCAGGCCTTCTACGACGGCATCCGCCACAAGCCACAGACCACATTCGGCAACGTCAAGGCGGATGTGCTGGCCGACAAGGACCCCGCCTTCAAGCCCGGGAATTTCTGTGCGGTGATTCGCGGCTCGAAGTGGGCGAGCTAGGCACCTGCTGGCCCGTGGTGCTTGATAGTGGCGGCCAGGCCGCGACGGGTGATGTAGCCGATGCGTGCGCTCACCAGTTGAATCGCGATCATCAGGGGCAGGGTCAGCACCACGGTCCACAGCATGGAGAAGCCAAACTGTGCGCCGGCTTGCGAATAGGTGGCGATACCGCTCGGATCGTCGTCGGCAGCGCCGGTGATCAACCCGGGCCCAAGCCGTCGCAGGCTGCGGCGCAATCCGATTTTCCTGACAGGCTTCATGGCCGCGCCTCGATTCACCTGCGGGGGTGGGCCGAACATTGCGCAGGGGACAGCAACAGACTAGCCCGCCCACGGCCGTTTGAGCGCCGGCATGACGGGCTTGCAGGCGAAGGTTGCAGACTCTTGGTAAACTGGCGCACTTGTGTTTTTGGGGCTGGCCGGTGTGACGCGGTGTCAGCGCAGAACGCCCATCGCCCGAAACACCCCGAATTGGCTGCACCACACGTAGACGAACATGCTCTCAGAACCTGTTACAACTCCTGTAGATACGCGGCCCGAGCCGTCCCGCCGGTTCAGCGTTGCACCCATGATGGATCGGGGCGCTTAAATCAAAACCCCCTTATTTTTCAATAGGTTGATGCGTATGAACATTTTGCTGTAGCAAAATTCAAGCAAAGCGTGAAGACATTCGGCTTAACGCCGTCCGGAGAGGTGCCCTCTCAACGCGCGACCTTATGGGCTGACAGCTCGTGGGTGAGCAACCATAGAAGGCGTGAGCGCGCATCAAGTCTGAACAGCAACTTCGCTTTGTGCAGTCGCTTGCCTTCCTTCCATCGAACTCAGGTCAGGCTCAATGGGAGGGAATGCCCGCAGCAGCGCGGGGAAGCCGATGTAGACGGGGGGGGTTAGACTGGCCGGATAGTGACTCAGCGCCAGGAGCGACTCTGTTCGCGGGCCGAGAAAGCCATTCACTTCTTTTTTTGATGAGCGGATCGCCATCCAATAAACATAAGCAGCAATCCGATGGCGAGAACCAAAATCACAGGTATCTCTATCGGTCTTGATCTAAGCCAGAAGTTGATGGCAAACCCAGTTCCAGCCAAGCAAAACAGCATACCTACCTGGAATGCATAGCTTTTCAACAATTCACCCATTATCCCCCCCTCAGATCACTATTTCGATCTACCAGCACATGCTGGATGCAAGCTCCTTCCCCTTGACCAGCAACCGTTCCAACCAAACGGTCAGCCCAATCCTGAGTCATTTTTCGATGCTGACTCCAGATACCTATACCAATTCAAAGCAACAAAACTATGTCAACGATGAGATCGCAACAGTAGAATTGTCGGCTTGATGCTCGAGCAGCATGGTAACCCGCAAGCATATACAGGAATAAACAATGGATATCAAACGGCTGGCCACCACCTTAGCACTATCAGCAGTCGCTTATGCTGCGAATGCGGAGATGCATTTTCAACCAGTCGGTGACATGGTCGTACCGGCATCCCAGCACCGCGACGTGCTGCTAAAAAACGGGAACGTACTCATAACCGGCGGCCAGAACGGCGAAGGCGGCATTGCCAATGCACAGGTCTTCGATCCAAAAACAAAAAAATTCACCGATGCCGGCATGATGACGGAGCCGCGCTTCGTCCATGCGATGAACGTTCTGTCTGATGGCCGGGTGCTAATCACCGCAGGCTTCAGCAAGGCTGGCCAGTTCCTGCAAACTTCTGAGCTCTACGATGGCAAAAGCTTCCGTAAGGGCCCGCAATTGGTAGAGAATCGCGACAACCAGCGCACGATCGACCTGGGCAGCGGTAAAGTTTTCATTGAAGGCGGCGACAACGAGAAGCTTGGCTATATAGCTTCCACCGAGTTGTTCGATCCGAAAGGCAACACCTTCACCGCTGGTCCGTTACTGCCAACAGGCCGAGCCATGGACACCATCAGCGACATCGGCAAGGGAAAGACCCTTCTTGCCGGCGGCATGAAGATCGTCGACTTCAAGCAGGTGTTTTTGAAAGAGACCGTCATTTACGAAGAGAAAAGCAACACGGTAAAAGCCGGCCCGGACCTGATCACTGCGCGCAAACAGCACAAGGCTACAACTCTCCGCGATGGGCGCGTTCTATTCACTGGCGGAATGAACGATAGCGGTACCCTTGATAGCGCAGAAATTTACAGCAGCGGCAAAATCAAGCAGGCGGCCAAGATGGTGAGTCCACGTCGCGAGCATTGCTCGGTGCTTTTGAATGACGGACGAGTACTGGTTGCCGGCGGCCATACTGGAATCGACTTCACGGCAACCACAGAGGTGTTTGATCCGTCCACCGGGAAGTTCTCTGCAGGCCCTTCCATGGCCGCCGCGCGCGCCTTCCCTACTTGCACAAAGTTTAAGGACGGTACTGTACTGGTAGCAGGCGGATCCAACCAAAGCGGCGCAACGAAGTCAGCAGAGATTTTGGTGCCCTAAATGAATAGGGGCATAAAGCCCCTATTTTTTAGATGTCGTCCAGGCTTGCCTCCCAATGAAGTCTTGCCGTATTGCCTGATGAGAAGCTACCAGACGGGGCAATCATCGCTGGACGAATGCTTCCTGTACCTACGTTATAAGCAATCGGAATCGGAGCCATAGATCCAACAGTACTTTGGTCTCCACCAGATTGGCTGGATACTGCCACTGAAACGTTCGGCAGCTTCGAGAACGGGTAACGAATAGTTTGAGCTGGAGCTGCAATAGTTGCAGCAGCAGTAGTCGTCACATTAATCGCGCCGGCCTGGCGCATCTGCCTTGTTGGAACGTTTGCATTTTTTGCCGTGGCCACCAACAGCGGAGTGCCAGATGGCCCATAAACGTTATCAATTATCAGGTAGTTGCTATCAAACGTGGCTTTGATTTGGTCGTCTGCCGCCAGGAAGCCCTGTAAGGCTACGGCTGCCATGTGGATATGCATACCGTTGATATTCACACTGCACGGACGTTGACTGTTTCGTGCTCTCAAGAACACTGCCTTTGAAGTAGCTCCGGCGTTCGGCAGCTCTAAGGTATTGTCCCTTACAACTATCAACATAGCTTCAGCCAAACTAACTCCAGGCGAAAGATGGATATAACCAACAGAAGCACCAACACCGTAGCTGATGAATTTGTTATTTTCGATGGTGAATGTTCCACCATAGATTTCTGTTCCATAGATGCACTCGCCGTCTGTGCTCGAGACACCATAAACCAGGCTGTTCCGAACTGTTGCATCTCGGCCAGACATGATCACTCCATTTCGGAATACGCAGTTGTCATAAGTGATCTTGTCGGCGTTTCCATGCATGTCGCCAGCGCCAATATCAGAAGCTAGGTCGATATTGTCCAGTATCATTCCGTAGATCAGGCCATGGCGATTAGGAACGCAGCAGATGTCGTCCATACCGCCAATGGCGACAGCATGACGGGTGGCTGCAGCATTACCACCATACACCGCAAAATTATGACAGTTGGAGATAGTTAGGCCGTACTCATCGTTTACCGCTGGCGATCGATTTGGCGTTGATGCCATGTTGATCATCACATCGAAGCAGCGCTCAACTTCTAGCCCAGTATAAAGCGTTACGTCACTTGCCCAATAATTGGTCACCTTCACGCCGTCACCAAACAACACCTTAAATGGCGCGATTGAGTAGGTGTCCGATGGCGAGAAGTGCATCTCGTTGACCGAAACTCTCACGCCGCGCAAACGGTAGACCTGGACCTCACTTGAAAGATAGACAGACGAACTGTTGCCATAGATCGTGACAACGTTTCCGTTGATCGAGTGCACCTTCCACATCTCGCCTGCTCGGTAAGGATCACGGTCAATCAACCAAGAGCCATTGGTTGGGTTGTACACCACAATCACATCCCCCGGCACGAGGTCGGGAGCGGCAGAAAACGTAATTGCTCTGGCCCCCTTTACTACGCTGGCTCCCAGGTTACCGATTCGAGTCAGTTCACCTTGCGTCAACATGCAACTGCCAGGTCCAGAAGCCAAGCTGAAGTCGACCCGGGTCGAATAACCATCCCCTGTATACGCGATGTCACGAGTGGCAAGCGTACCCTTGTTCATTACGTAGTGTCCGCCAGGCGCATGTACCCGAGGGCAGCCCGAGTCGATCGCCGCCTGGTAAGCGGCCCAGTCGATAGAGTCCGTCAGGGCTACGGCGTGCGGGTAGACCGCCTGAGCGGTCGCAAGGGTGGCGAACCGCTCGGACAGAGGGTGCAAAGTTCCATCTGCGATGGCTCCATAATCCTTGACATTGGCAGTATCGTTAAGCCGGTCAGCGACCGTGCGCTGCTTCCACCCGATCCCGCTTGCTCCGTCAGGTTTGGAAAGGTCCTGCACAGCGTGTGGCGTACCGTCCGGGTAGATATAGAGCACGTTGGCGGAGTTGTTGATCGGCCCCTGGATCCCGCCGACAACACCGCCGACGTACTGCTGGGTCCACAGCTTATTGACCGCGTCCTGGTTGTCGTTCGGATCACCCAAGTTCTTGATCTGGCGCCCCTCGGCATCGTAATAGTTTTTGCCAATGGGCCGCATGAGCGCACGTGACAAGCCCGCCAAACCTTGTTGAATCAACATTGTCAGCCGGTCAAAGACGTTCTCATGTGTCTCAGCCAGGAACTTGCCTTGGTTGCGCAAATCCGTTGGCTGGACAGCAGCCATCACCCTGGAGATCGTCAGGGTGGCGCCCGGTACAGCAAGCACGCCAGCGGCGTAGGTGGAGGTGAGCGTACCGCCGCTCTGTGCCCCCGCGCCCGTCAGCGTGTACTGAGCCCACGTCAGCGTTTCGGTGGTGCCGTCCTGTTTGGTCAGAACGGCTTCGATGTCGGAGTTCTGCAAGAACCGGTACGGGATGGGAAAGTCAGGCCCGCCGCTGCTGAAGTCAACGATGCTATCGGTCGTCGATACGGTCAATTTTCTATGCTCCAGAAATGCGAAAGCCCCGCAGGTGCGGGGCTCTCTGTGGGGATTTTTGGTTGTTACTTGGCGATACCCAGCGGGTCTTGATAGCTCTGTGATGGCCTGACCAGGAACTCTTGTCCGTTCTCCTGACGGATTCGATCCTCGGTCCTTCGCAGCGACCCCGGGTTCAGTGCTTCCTGCACTGAGAACATGAACAGATGATCCATCGCGATTCTCGCGTAGAAGAGGTTCATGAACGGTGTATTGTTTTGAGCCAGGCGGAGGGCTGACGCTGCAGTGTCGTCACCCTCCTTGGCCCTGGCCCAGAGGTTGATCAGGTCGGCGGCGGTGCCCAGGGCAGGCCCTGCGGCTGACTCGAGCGCCGTGTTGCCGAAGCGGTTGGCCTCACCGAACAGGTAGTCGCCGAAGATGCCCAGTCCGCCGCCCTGCACCATCGCCGCCAGCCAGGTCTTGGGGTCATCGGCCGGACGAGGCTCACGCCCTTTTGTGACGTCCTTCGATGCGGTCGACAGGTAGCCGAAAGCCGTGGTCCACAAGATCAGTTGTGCCAACGCCAGTCGCTCGCCGTTGCCGTTGCGCAGCGCCTGCACCAGGTCTCGCCCGCCACGGAAATCATTGCCCAGGGCAGTCGGGGTATACCCGCGGCCATACAGCTCGCGACCGAGTGTCTTCTGCATGTAGGCGGCCGGGAAGCTCTTGAACTGGGTGATGAAGCGCAGCAGGTCACCCGGGACGGTACCGGGCTGGGTGCCCTGGTTCATGATCGAGCGTGTGCGGGCGTCCGGCTCCAGCACTGCATAGGTCACCCGATCGTTGACGTAGGCGCGCAGACTGCGCTCAAGGTCTTGGCGGGCTTCGCGAATAGCGCCTTCCGACACTGGGCGATTGCGCTCTGCAAGGTACTGGCCTATGCGCTCGTCGCTGATCGCCGCAACCCCGTCTGGGGTCATGTAGTCGCGGCCATCAGCCATACGCATATCCATTTCGCGCAGCAGGTCCCACTTGCCAGCGTCCAGGTCGTACAGGCCCAGAGCGCGTTTGAAGTCAGAATTCAAGGAGCCCCAACCCTTGCCTTTGTTCTGAGCCAAGTTGTGCGCCATCATCAGGCCGGCGCTGGCCTTGTTGGCGTCAGTCCACCAGGACAGACCGTTCAGTCGGAAAAAGTGACTCATGCCGCGGGACATCTTGCCGCCCACCGAGTCGTCGGCGGAGAACCGGCGCATGATCTCCCCGCGCATCGAGTCGGCGAAAACACCGTAGGAGGACAGTATCTGGCGCTGCTCAGCGCTGCCCCTGCCCTTCAGTAGGCCGGCACCCATCTCTGCCAGACTGCCAAGAAAACTCCGCCCCTGATACTTCATCTCGCTGGCGGCCACCGGCAGGTCAGTGAAGCTGGACAGAAGCGCACCGCCGAGCTTCGACAGGGACTGCCATGCCCGGACGTTGGCCGCCACCCGGGCCTGTGTCGCATTACCTGGGATGCGCGTTTGGCCACTGACTTCCTTGAATCGGTTCTCGATTACACCGCGCCGGGCGGTGTTGAAATTGGCAAGAGCCGCAGGGTCGCCAGTCTTCCGCACATCCTCCTTGATCAGGTCCATGGCCATGTTCAAGTTGGCCTCTGGATTGGTGCCGAGGCGGCGCATCATCGCCGTGTTCTGCCCCGATAGATCCAGCCCGCGTAGCACAGCCTCGCGCAGGTTGCCTGTGCCGAAGAGCTGGTTGTACTCATGCCAGGCTACGCCATCCTTGAAGTGCAGGACGCGCTCCTGGCTGATCTTCTTGGCCAGATTGGCCGGCCCTTTGAACCCGTTCGGCTGCTGGCCTGTTGGTGACTTGAGGTGATCGCCGGAGACCAGGCCGTCGTAGACCCCCTTGAGGAATGCCATGGGGTCGCCACCTTCGCGGAAGGTAGCCTGGTCCAAGCGCGGCAGAATCTCTTCAGCCCAGCGCTCGAAGCCAGCTACTCCAATCTTCTCGCTGTCGTGGCTCTGGCGGGCGATGTAGCCAGGCATCTTTCCGATGCTGGCGCCGGCACGGTTGGCATCGATGCGGGCCCCCTCCTGATAGCGTTGGATGATTCGGGCAATCTCGACCACCTGCGGGTTCAGGTCCTTGGTCTCGAGGTCACGGCCAACCCGCCAGAGCGCATCGGCGATGTCTTGGTCGGAGTCTCCCCGGGCAAGCACTGCAGTCAGGTCGGCGCGGTCCAGATCGGCCAGCATTCCGCCAATGTAGGCGTCACCCAGCGCCTTCTGCTCAGCAGCGACCGACAGCCGGGAGCCCTGGCGCGCGAGGTTGGTGCCTACAAGGAACGACTCCACGCCAAGGTCAGGACGATCGGCGAACTGGTCACGGACAAAGGCCACAAGGCGGGCCCGGGCGCGCACGTTGATCAACGCGTTACGCCTCTCGATTATGGCTGCGTGTTCAGCCTGCCTGGCCAACTCATCGGCTGCACGCAGCGCGGCCTGCTCGCTGCCCAGGGCGCCTTCGCGAGCCAGAATCTCCTGGGTTCGCCCGCGCAGCAGCTGGAATATTTCTTGAATCTCGTTCGGCTCCATGTCGCCGGCTGCGGCCCTGACCGCGTCGGCGCATGGGCTGATTCCCGATGGAAGTGCCATCAACCTCTCCCCAGTTCGCATATGGCCGCGGCACGATAGGCCTTGGCGTATTGTTGGGCCTTCGCGACTTCTGCATCTGCCGCTGCCATTTCGTCTCGACCCAGCGCCTCAACCTGGGCGCGTTGATCGGCTGGCAACTGCTCAAGCATCTCTCGCGCCAGCGCTTCGTCCTCGGCTAAGGCCGCCCGCGCGTCTTCAAGATCATCGACCGACTTCGGCTGCACATCGATGCGCCGGCTCTCGACTTGCCCTTCTGGGTCAATGCGGCGGCCCTGCGGACGCTTCAAGTACTCCAGAGCACTGGCTGCCTTGGCGGTATCCTCCAGCTCGAACAGCTTGGCTACATCGATCTCCCGCCCGCTCATAGCCTGGGCCACGGCGGTGCGAAGGGCATTCTCGCGAATGGTCCAATCTGCTCCCTCGGCGGTTTCACGAGCAGTGCGGATGGCTGCGCCCAGCGGGCGCTGCTGGTAGCCCTGCATGATCTGCCTGGCCCTGGCCTGTACCTGCGGCTGTAAACGCTCTGGAACTTGCCCCCGCTCAATCATTCCTGCGTCGCGGCGATCCAGCTCGCCGGCCCGGTTACGCTCCAGCAGGGTGTCGATCTCGCTGGTGCGCGCGCGAATTTGTTCGCGCTCTACCGCTATGGCGTCGCGGGCTGCTCGCTCTGCCTGCTTGCGGGTCAGGCGTTCGCCCTGCAACGCCTTCGCCCGGTCGCGATAGGTTGCGTCAAGGGCCATATCCTGAGCCACAAGACCTACCCGCTCGGCCTTGAGGTCAGCAACATTGCCAACGCGCTCGCCGGTAAGTGCAGGCCTGATTTCGTCCAGCGCCTGCTGCTCGGCCGACCGATACAGCACGGCTCGGTCGGTATCGAGTTGCCTGGCGAGGCCAGAGCGCAGCGCAGCTTCAGGGTCTTCATCGAACAGGCGGGCGAGATCCATGCCCCTACCTGAATCACCCGACCGAGCGGGTGCACCAGCACTCAGGGCGGTATCGACCGGCGTAGCTTCGGTGGCAAGCCGGCGGCGAAGTGCATCACTCACCGCGCCGCCAATGGAGTGCAGGCCACCACCAAGTACCCCACCAAGTGCGATGTTGGCCAGAGAGTCGGAAAGTCCATACTCGGTCTGATCAGCCTGGGCAGCCAGCAGCGGTAGCGGCTCAACTATGGCAGCGCCGACCGAACCCTCCACAGCGCCAACACCACCACGCACTGCTGCCCGCCCCATTGGTGTAGCGGCGCCTGCCAGCAAGCGGGCGTACCGTGCCTCGCCAACAACAGGCACAAAGGCCGAAGCAATGTTGAGCGGATCGAGCAGGGATGCAGCAAGGCTGGCTGTAATCTGGGTTGGCATGTTGCCACCGCCCGCCCTGGCCATGATCTGCTGGCGCGCCAACTGCTCGCGATGCCGCTCGATCAAGACCTCCAGCGCTCCTTGGCGAATGCCCTGGTCGGGGATCTTGATGTCGAGCCCTGCCCCAGCAACCTGCTCGCGCGCCTGCTCGGCGCCCAGCAAGGGCGTCTCAGGCTCAAGCCGGCCGGCATTTGGCGCGAAGTATGATTCCGGGCCCATGACGACGGCGCGACCTTGCTCTTGCTGGTTCAGCTCTTCCAGGCGAAACGCCGACGTGCTGGGGTTGGTGGAGAACGCCTCGTCGAATGCCGCGCCGAACACATCCCCGCTGTTCGCCGGCACGTCCAGTAGCGTGCGCTGGTCAAGCGCCGGGGCATCGCCTGCATAAATAGTCAATTGTTGATCCCCAGGCCGCGCACGCGACCGATCTGCGATGCACTGCTATCCCGCTCTTGCAGCCCCTGCTCTGTCAGTTCATCCCAGGTTCTGGTGATCGGCTTGCCATCCTTGCCGAGCAGGCGATACCCGTTGAGCGTTAGCGATAGACCCGACTCGTCGTTGTTCGGCACCCACTGGCCGCCATCGATCACAGCTTCGCGCAGTTGCTCAAGGTTCACGTCGTCTGGAACGCCACGGATCCCAGGCAGCAGCATCAGGTCGTCAGCGCTGATGCTTTCCAGCGCCTGGCTGGCGCCACGCTTCACTGCGGCGGTATCAAGTGATTTGGGCACCCGGTAGGTGCCGAAGAATTCATACTTGTCGTTCACCATGCCGTTCACCACCCGCTGGGCGGCCTTGTCCGGCGCCATGCCTTGGCGAACGTAGGACAGGGCCGCCTTGTTGGCTGCCTGGTACATGGTGTTGAACGTCTCGATACCACCGACCTGCCCCTGCAGCGACTGCGCGAAGGGCGCCATGCTGGACTGGACTGCGGCCTCGACGTTGGTCGCCACCCCCTTATCCAGGCCCTTTTTCAGCTCAGCCTCACTGAGCGAGGCAACCGACGCCATGCGCTCAGCAACATCTTTCGGCAGGCCGGTGGCGATTACCTGTGCTTCGGGCGGTAGTTTCTTGCCGAGCTGCTGCGCGATCAGCGGAAAGTTTGCCCCCCACTGCGCCTGCTGCTGCTCGATCAGCGTGGCGGCGTTCTCGCCGCCGGCCACCTGGCTATTGAAGCCAGCAGCTATTTGGTCCGCCGCTGCATCCGGGAGAAGCCTTGGAGTCTGGACGCCTAAGCGGCGCTGCTCTGCAATGGTGGCGTCGGCATATGCCTTGTAGGCCTCTGGCGTTCCGGCCTGCTGGGCTGCTGCAAAGGCTTCGCGGACAGGACTGCTGTAGGTCGCAGCGTATGCAGCGGGATCCGCCTGCTGCTGTTTCATGAGGCCGGTGGCAACGGTCGCCAGCCGCCGGTAGAGCTGGTCGTCTTCGGCAAATCCCCTGCCAACCACTGGTCTGTCGTTGGCATATTGCTTTGCCTGGTCCTCATGCAAGGCCTCTGCATAAGCCGTGGCGTTCTCCGGAGTGTCGAACTTGCCCAGGTTTCGACCCGTCTTCAGGTAGGTGTCGATCGCCTCCTGGTCGCTCATGATGCGGCCATCTTCGCTCACGGTGGGCAACAGTACCTCTTGGCCGTCAAAGTTGACCGACATCGAGCGGACCGTACTGATCGAGCCATCGGGGTTCTTCACCTTTGGCCTACTGTTCAGATCGATATTGCCCTGCTCCAGCAGTCCTTCCGCTTTCGGCCCATAGGTTGGCCCCGCCTGCTGCGCAGGTGCTGGATTAAAACGAGCAAGGATCTGCTGGCGCTCTTGCGGCGTTGCGGTGGCGAATTCGCGGATGGCAGGCGCAACTGCCTGAACCTTTGCGAACGACTCATAGGCCTGGCCGCCCTTATCGCCGTATGCCGCGTTGAAGTCGGCACGGCTCGGCGGGTTGTCGAATTCGAACCCCTGAAGGTATGCGGACTGGGCATCCTGAACACGCGACTGCAGCTCTACCCGGGCGATGGCCTGAAGCTGGCGCGCCTCAACTTGGCGCTGCCGGGCTTCTGCTTCCTGACGCCTGAAGCCTTGGTCAATGCCGTTGCTGGCCCGAATCTGATCCTCGGCCGTCATGCCGCCTTTGAATTGCTCGTACAGCCCCTTCGCTTTCTGTGGTGAGTCCACCAGCATGCGCTGTATCACCGACTGGGAAAGGGTGCTGTTCATGCGCTGGCGCTGCGCCTGCAGCTCCTCTGGAGACCAGCCGTTGCGAGCTCCGCGTGCCTGGATGACCGCGTCCATTTTGGCCCGGTTCTGCTCGATGGCCTGCGGGTCGTTGTAGTTCAGCGCTGCACTGTCCAGCGAGAGCTGAATCGATGACTTGTCGACATCATCCTTGTAGGCCTGCTGCTCGCGAAACTCGTAGGTGCCGAGCTTGCCTTCAAGGCTGGTTCGACGCTGCAGCGAAGCTTGGCGGAACATCTGGCGCTGCTGTTCGCTGGCCAGGCCGTCATAGATCGCCTGCTGCTGCTTGTCGAACTCGCCCAGCACAGACTGGCTGATGTTCAAGGCAGCACTGCCTTTGCGGGTAAACGCTCCATTCTCAGGATCGTACAGGGCCTTGTTCTGCCAGGTGCCGAGCTGATTGTCGGCGTTGAGCAGCGCCGTTTGGTTCGCGTCCTGGACCTCGCGCTGGTAGACCTGATCCAGGTCGCCGGCCAAACTCGATAGCCCTCGACCAAGGCCAGACGCATCGGTCGATGCCTGCGCAACGCGCGGGGCGGCAACTGCCTCCGGCCCGACGCGGCGCTGGTAATCTGGAATTCTCGCCATGGTCAGCCCCTGCTGTACATGCTGTAGGCCTGGCCGCCGCCGGTGAGCAGCGAGCCGAAGGCGTTGAGGCGTGACGTGCGTTGATTGGCCTTGGCCTGGCGCATCTCTTCGTTCCCCTGGGTTACCAGACCCATGGCCTGGTTGAAGGCGTTGCGGCGCAACTGGTCCGCATCTTGTCTCGACATGTCGAGCGTGCTCTGCTCTACCCGGCCGGCAGAGCCCTCGCCCACCACAACGCCATTGCCTGCGAAGCCGGCCCGCTGGCTTGCCGCTGTCTGCCGGCCCTGCTCGTTCGTCAGGTCCGCGGCGAAGTCACCTTGGTTGATCACGTCGCCGGCCTGCTCGTTCAGGTACCGCTGCTGGCGCTTGGCGGCCTTCACCGAGTCCTTGCCGGCCTGGATCTGGGAATACGCGCTCAGCAGGCCACCACCTGCTGCTGCGCCAGCACCTGCTGCTGCGCCCATCAGAACCCCCTCAATGTCATTGGATGGAACAACTCGCCGTTGACCCCATAGGGCACGGCCTCATGCATGTGGAAACCGAGCCAGCGCAGCCAGCGCAAGGCCTTGGTGTAGCGAGCATCGGTGTAGTTGATCAGCACCTGGTGGCGCTGGCGCATGGCGGCAACCTCGCGGTCGCACTCGATGAGGAATGCCCGGCGGTGCTGGTCAATTGCGCTGGTGCTGATGAGCCACGGCACACCGATGCGTTCGTCGTACTTGATGTCGCCGAACATCGCCACGACCCTGCCGTCGACGACATAAGCCCGGGGGGTGATGCTGCTGGCCACAGAATCGCGAAGCTCGGCCTCGACGCTCAGCCCGCGCAGGCTTTCGAACTCAAGCCGGTCTTCCGGCCGAACGGCCGCAAGTACTTCGGCGATCAGCCGGTCATCAACCGGCAACATTTCAGCCGCCGGACTGGACATTCGGAATGACCCCCAGGATGGTCAGCGGCAGCGGGTCGGATTGGCGAATCAACAGGCGCCCGTATGAGTCCCACTGACACTGCACATCCATTTCGGCCCGACCGGTCAGCAGTTCGATGGGCTCGCCGTAGTTCTCGCCTGCGCGTTGCTTGAACTCGTCCAAGTGGTCGGCGTCAGGGCCGGCAAAGATGCCCCGGCTTTCCTGGCACAGGACCACAACCTGGTTGATTTTCTTCTTCGCCCCGAGGAATGCCTGGTTGTTCTGCAGGGTGATGTCCAGGGTTTCGAAGTCGGCGGTGATCGGAAGGCCTACGTGGACGACCAGCGTTGGACCATCGAGCGAAATCGAACCACCGGTTACGACCGCCTGCGGAATCACGTTGCCATCACCCAGGGCGCTCACCTTCTTGCCCTCCAGGTGATCCAACCCCGACACGGTCGTCACGGCCAGACCCCAGCGGGTTGCGGACTTGCCACGCAGCGACTGAGGTACCACAGTCTGCGGCTCGACAGTAACGACCGTGGGTGATGTGTAGCCGATGATCTTGACTGTCAGCAGGTCGCCGATTGACGTTTCGGTACCCGCGCCGTACATGATCACACTACGTCCAACCATGCCGGCCTCGAACGTCGACCCGCCCACAGTGAGGGTCAGTGGGCTCGGGTATTTCCAGTCGGTGCCACCGGTAAGCACCGCGGTGCCGGTGCGACGCCCGTCGTACGTCAGGCCGCAATCGACGAAGAAAGCACGATCAAACCAGTAGTCGCCACTCCCCCACTTGGTCAGCTGCCGGGTGGCCATCCGCTCGATGTAGCGCTTCGTCACGCCGTTGATCGTGCGCCTAACTACCAGGTAGAGCGCATCTTCGTCACCTTCCGGGACGCTGGCGACAGACTCGACCTGGCCATCGGTGTCGTGCCAGCTCCAGCCATAAACCTCCTGATCAGGCAGGAAGGTAAAGCCCACCAGCATGCCGTCGTTCCTCGCCATCCACAGCACGCCGTTGGGCGCCAGAGCAAAGGCTTGGTCTTGGATGGTGAAGCCGCGCAGCAGGTGCGACGACAGCACACTCACGTCCTGGGGCTGGAAACCATCCGACACGTAGTTGTAGGCCAGGGTCGACAGCTTCCCGCCACGGGCCTGGATGTACAGCGCGGTATTTGCGTAGATGGCTGGCAGAACCTCGCTGCAGCCGAAGTAGCTCTGCTCGACGGCGGAGACATTCGCCGGCGTGACCCCTGAATCGCTGGAACCGGTGATCGTGATCTCTGCACCAGAGGTCAATGCCAGCAGCTCGCGTAGCGACACCAGGTGACGGATCTGGTTGACCTGCCGGCTGGCAATGACGAACTCGATGCCGTCATCATCCTTGTTCGGGTCGGAGTAGCCGAAGTTGTGGAAGTCACCAGTGCGGGACATCCAGACCGTCTGCGGGTTGGCCCGGCTCGCGGCAAAGGTCATCCGCTGCTGGTAGTAGCCGACGACAGATGGATTATTGCCGCCGGCGAATGGGTTGTAGCCAATGGGCACCGTGTTGTCGGTGGCTGGCGTGATGTTGATGTCGTTGAAGGTTGTGCCGGCCGATTGGCCAACGAACCCGAACACCCCAGACGACTTGTTCTTGTAGACGTTGTAGTGATCGGCGCCAGCTACTGCCGCCCACGAAAGGGTGGCGCCAGGTTTGTTGTCCCAGCTGTTTACAGTGGCCGTGTTGCTCGCCCAGGACTCAACCGAGCCTGCCGCGATACCGCTGACTGCCGTCACCTTGTACTGGTAGGACGTGGTGTCCTCAGTTCCGCCAGCACGGGGCGCTGCGGTGAGGCCTGTTGGTGCAGCAATTGCTGGCTCGAACTTGATCGTGGTCAAAGTCCAGGACGTGGGTGCCAGGCGCGCCAGCTCGCGTGGCGCGTGGTCCGGGTGAACGATCGTCAGCACGTCAGCCGACTGTGTGAACTTCAATCCCGGCAACTGGGCGGTGGTGTACGGGGTGGCAATTTCGTATGGAACTGCCCCGTTCACAACCTGGCCACCATTGCTGATGAAGCGTATGTACAGGTTGCCGAACTCAAGGATATAGGTCTGCTCGGTCGAAAACTGGAAGGGGATCAGCCGCGTGCGGGCGTTGCTGGATTTCACTTCAGTGATGTAGCGGGTGCCAGCGCGGTTCTGCGCGCCGCCTTCTGGCAGCACAACGAAGTTCCTGCAGGTCTTGAGCGCCGTGTAATACCGACCCAGGTCGACCCGGGCATAGGTGGCCGGGGAAATCTCGCCGGCGGCGAATGAGGGCTGAATGACTTCGGTCATGCTCCGCGCCCCGTGATGAATGAGGATTCACCCTGATACTGCGTCACGCCCTCATTGAGCGCGGCGGCAGCAGCCATGCGGACCTCGTCCAGGTATTCGGCTTTGCACGCCTGGACGATCGATGCCTCTTTTGCGAGAGGCCCTGCGATCTGGCTGGCCAGGTACCAGGCCAGGGCCGAAACGAAGATCGGGTCGAACATTTCCGGCGACTCAACCTTCAGGGTGTACTCGAGGGTTGCCGGCGACACGCTGGTGCTGATCAGGCGCTGACTGGCGCCGTTGATGATACGGAACGGGATGCGCTGGACCTGCGGTGCATTACAGTCCAGGCCGGCGGGCCATGCGCCATGCGGCCAGCCTGGGTTCACAATTCGGCGAACGCGCATGCAGTCGGTAGGAACGGCATACGCATGGCTGTATTCGGGGCTCGGGTTGTCGACGACTTCGGCCAATTGAACAAAGGCTGTGGCAAACCCCCAGTCGCAGTCGGCGCGCAGCACGTAGTCGCGACTGCTCTCGTAGAACTGCTTGCAGATGCGGGCGGGCGTGCTGTTTTCCTCCAGGTCATCGATGCGGATGCTGTTGCCGATGCGGAAGATCGCCATGTTGCAGATGTCGATTACCGAGGACATGAATCTGGCTCCATGAAAAAGGGCCCCGAAGGGCCCTTGGTGGGGGATGTCGAATCAGGCGTCCGGGCCGTCGTCGTCATCGTCTGGGTTGCCGCCATCGTCGACAGCAGCCCCGCCGTTGCTGGTGGTGGAATCGGGCTTCACATACGGCTCACCACCAGCAGTCAGGCGATCAGCTTCTGCCTGGGCTTCTTCCTTGCTGGCCCCGACGAAGTCCCCCACCTTCTTGCCGTCGGCATCGATGACGATGTGGCGGCCGCCACCGTTGTGCTTGGTGGTGAAGGCAGGCTGTGGTGCGCCGCCGTTGCTGGTGGTGGAATCGGGCTTGGTCACGCTGGATGGCTTCCAGCCCTGCGGTTCCATCCACTTACCCAGGTGCTTCTCGCTGGTGAGGTGGAACGGCTCGCCGCCGGCCTCTGGCGGGTCTTGGATCTTTCCGCCGTAGTAGCCGCGTTCGATTGCGATAACTTTCATGGTCGCTCCTTACGCGATGGTGAAGCCGCTGGCGTAGGTGGCAGTGTCCTGGACATCCTTGACCAGGCCAGCCCAGAACGTGCCAGCAGTGAGTGGTCCAGTACCAACGGTGTAGTTGACACGGAGGTAGCGGCGGACACCGCGCGGCACAGCCACAGCCACAGGGCGCTTGCCGGCAGCAAGGTCAGCCAGAGCGGTAGAGCCAGAGTCAAACAGCGTGACCCAACTGGAATTGTCGTCGCTGGTCTGCAGCTGGAAGTTCACGGTGGCAGCGCCAGCAGCGGCGGCCGCAACCAGAACAGCGATGACCAGATACAGCGGCTCGCCGGCGCCGATATCGCGGCGGGTGTTGCCGTGGGTCAGCGGTCCCAGGTCCAGCACGTCGGTCGATGCCGCCGTCGCGGTGACTGCCTGGCCAGCCAGCCCGCTGAACATGTTCAGCTTGTCGGTGATCATGGGGTTTCTCCAATCTTGGATTTGGGTAGAAAAACGCCGGTCAGATGACCGGCGCCTCGGTGTTGAGCAGCGCGTCGCAAGTACGGAACGGCACGCCACGCAGGCTGGTGATCCACTCGCCGTCGTACTCCTGGATCTTGAGCCGCACGTTGTTTTTGTTCATCGCCTGGATGTCGAGGCACTCGGCAATGGTGCGGTTCATGTAGAACGCGGCGCGACCCATGCGCAGGTTCGGGATGCGGTGCACCGCGCGCACCATCGCCTCGATCAGCTTCACGGTGCTGCCGTTGGTGTCTGCCACCAAGTCGCTGATGTCGATGTTGCAAATGCGGACGGCGTAGCGCCAGTCGCGCAGGGCAGCACCGGTTTCCCACTTGTAGTGATCGCGGTAGGCGCGGAAGAACTTGCCGGTGCCATCGTCGACGAGCTCCACGCCCATGTCGTTGTGGTCGAGACCGGCCTGCGAACCCTTCGGGAAGATCCCATGCACGGTCTGATCGCCCCAGACCACGAGCCACACCGAGGTGTTGTCGGAGCCCGAGCCGCCCATCTTGATGATGTTCTGCCCGTTCTTCGCAGTGCTGTCACTGTACCGCGGCGCCAGGCCCAGGGGCTTGGCCGGCTCCAGTGCACTGTTGGAGTAGAACAGGGCGGTTACCATGTCCTGGTTCATGCCCTCGATGAACGCGGCGTTCTCTGACAGCCGGAAGGCTGCGGTGTTGCCATTGAGCGCTGCCAGCTTTTCGTCGACAACGCCGAGGTTTTCCAGCAGCGCACAGGTTTCATCGACCTGCACGGTGGTGGATTTGCCACGGGCGATACCGGCGTTCAGCGCGCGCCAGGTGCCGGATGGCAGACCTGTACGCATGGTGGTGCGGTGGCCGGTCGCCAGGTTGCCCTCAAGCCACAGCATGTCGGTGAGGATTTCGTTGGTCTGGTTCAGCATCTCGATGATGCGCGCCGGCTTGCTGTCCGGATCCTGGCGCTTGGCCCAGTCGGCCAGCGTCAGCGCATTGTTGGCGATAACGGCCATGGTTTACGTACTCCTTGGGGTGATCAGGGTTTGCCTGGGCCGTAGAAGACTTCGGCATTTGATTTGCGGGACGAGTTGCCGGAACCGCTATGCAGCTGGCCCTCGGCCAACTGCTGGCCGATCCGGTGGAAGAGCCTTACAACTTCGGGGTGGGAGCCCAGGCCGGACTCCTTGAGCATGGTGCTCAGCTCGGGCGTGCCGAACTGGGCCAGGGCCTTCTGGGCCACACCGACGTTTGCGTCGAAGTTGGCACCGCCGAAGTCCGCGTCATCACGCAGGGACTTCTCCCAGCCGGTGACCAGACCCTGGCGCTGTTGCAGGCCGGCCTGCCCGGCAGCCAGTGCGCGCTGCGCGTCGAAGGCAACCAGCTTGTTGGCCTGTTCCTGGGTCAGGTTCAGTTCCTTCAGCAGCGGGGTTACCTCGGCCAACTGCTCGGCGCTGAGTTCGTAGCCTTCGGGCAGCTCGGCGAAGGTGTAGGCCTCAGGCACAACAGGCTTTTGCGCCTGATCGCCCTCGCCTTCAGTCTTCTGGCCCTGCTGCTGGCCTTCCGGCGCCTTCTGGCCCTGCTCGGCCTGCTGTTGCTGCTGGCCCTGCTGTGCAGCAGGAGCACCGCCGAGGATGTTGCTCTGTGGCTCGCCAGTGGCCTGGGTGGTAGCTGCGCCGCCAGCATCAGCACCATCGGCGCCGGCTTCGTTCATGAGGAAGTGGCCGAGACGGCCGTGGATGAAGAGGTTCATGCTTCACCCCCGAAAGCCGCGATACGGTCGGCAAGCACGCCGTGGTACTCACTCATGGCCCCGCGCTGCACGGTCATACGCTCTTGCTCGGCAGCCGGGAGCGACTTGAACAGGTCGGTTTCAAGGAAGCCATTCAACTTGGTCAGCTTGTCCCCCAGATCGACGTACTCAACCAGGACACGCTGTTGATGCGGTGGGTAGTGGGATAGATCGCCCGCCAGTGGATGTGGCGCCGCAGCCGCAGCCAGTTTGCTGCGCAGCTCGTAGCCCATCAGCGGCCAGACTTTGGCGATCGCGTTCTCGCGGGCAATTCGGCGGCCGATCTCTGGGTCGAAGTTCTCGGGGCTGGCACAGGCGCTCTCACCGGTGACGGTGAAGCCGTTGCGCAGCGTCAGCACGCAGAAGGTCAACAGGCCCAGCGTCTTCGGCAGCTCATCACGGGCTGTCGGGTGAATCTCTCGCCCATCGTTTACGTAGTAGCCAGTGATGCCGTCGAATGCCGTGAAATACAGCTCGCTCAAGATGTTGGCCTTGATGTCATCAGGCTTGATACGCGGAGCATTGAGGCCCTTGGCCTGGATCTGTTGCTCAATTGCTTTGTCGTTCATGGTCATTCCTCGCTATTGACCGTGGTGTTCTCCTGCACCATCACCAGGTACAGGTGCGGGCACAGGGTGTTGATGCGGTCCAGCAGCCACAGGCCGTGCTGGCGCTTTCCTTCGTTGAAGGCCAGGTTCTGGGGGTGCGGGTCGTAGATCTGGTGAAACAGGCGCGCCGTCTCAAGCTGGCGCCAAACCATCCGGCGGCCTCGCGAATCAGCCATCAGCCACTTGAAGTCCTGCGCGTTCTGGAAATCCTTCAGGTGCTGCTCGTCCTCCCGCTGCTGCAGGATCTCGGCGTCTTCGAGCATTTAGGCCCCCAGCATCTGCCCCAGGACGTTGTCCGGGGTGACTTCGGTTTCGGATAGGAGCTTGGCGCCCTGGATGGCTTGGCCCATGGCCTGCTGCACCTGCTCGGCCTGCTGCTGGCGCGCACGCTGCTCGCGGATGGCCGCGACCTGATCGGCGCCACGGACAACGGTCGGCACCACGCCGATGGCGTCGGCGTATTCCTCGACGAGCTGGTCCGAGTCGACCTTGTCCAGGACCTCGGGAAATGCACCCGAGAGGTTGCCGGCCAGGGTCGCAAAGCGCTCCAGCCCCAGCACGTTCTGCGACTTCTGGGCTTGGGCCAGAATCGATACGTACACCGCCTGAATCTCGCTGTTCGCGTTGATCAGCTCTTCGGGCGGTGGCGGCAGCAATGGGTCGCCATCGATGATGCCGGCCCAGATCGGGACCGACTGACGCAGCATGATGTTGAAGGTCCGGTCGATCAGCGGGTCAAGTAGGTCATCGTTGATGCGCTCCAACACCGGGCCGAGCATCAGCATCTTCTCTTCCTTGCGCGCCGCGATCTCGGTAGCGGTGCGCACGGTGTCTAGCTGGCTGACCATCAGGAACAGATCGACGAAGAAAGCCTCGTTGATGCGCGCCTCATGCTCCTTGATCTTGCTCTGGATCGGTGCCAGCCAGGCCGCATTCGGCTGGTAGATCGGTGCCATCTGGTTGTGGCCGCCAACCATTGGCACGTACGTCACGCCGCCTGGGATGGTGCTGCTGGGCTGGCCCTTGAGCTCTGCGGGAGCCTGTAGGGGTGGGTTCGCCCCAGTCTCGGTCATGCGTGCGGCCTGGCGCTCGTACAGCTGCAGGGCCTTCACGTCGCCCAAGCAAATGCGGCCAGGGCCGGTACCGTAGGCATCACCAGGCAGCAAGTCCCAGCGAAACGCCATGGCCGGGAATTCGTGATAGCCGCGGTGCTCGAGCACCTGGTCACCGGGCGCACCAACTTCCCAGGTGAGCGCGCTGAACGGCAAGCTGCGGCCGTCTGCGCGGTCTGGGTTCGCGTTCATGTTGAGCTCAACCCGCTGGGCGCAGCTGATGAACTGGTCGCCGCTGCCTGCATCCAGCATTGACTGTGCTGTGGGGCTCAGCGACGCACTGCCGAACTTCTCGGCAAGCTGGTTCACGGTCCACTTGAATTCGCGGTAGATCGCGTTGCAGCGGCCGTCTGCGCCGTTCGCCAGGTAGTACTCGCCCCAGGTGAACGCCTCGCAACGAATCACGGTGTCCGGACTTTCATCAACCCAGATGCAGCCGGTGCCGAATGTGGCGCCTTCCTGGTAGCAGGTCGGAAGCACCTGGTACAGGTTCGAGCGCAGAAACACGTCGCGCATGCGCTGGGTGCACTCGTAGAACCACGACTTGACTGGGCCAAACTCCATGATGGTTCGCGCCACGGGCGCAAGGTTGAACCAGGGGCGGGCCGGAGACGTGATACCGCTCATCATCCCCGACGCCGTGGTGCGGCTGGCCATGGTCGCCCGGTTGTTGATGATCTTGTTGTTGCGCCGGTCGCCGCGGTTGGTGTCGTCGGACATCACCCGGGAGCGCATGGGCAGGATGAAGTCGGAGATTTCCTTGGCGTTCACATCCCAGGACGACCGCTCATTCTTCAGCGCCAACAGCCGCTTCTCGGCCAGCTTGCGTGGGCTGTCGGTGGCCATGGTTATTGCCCCAGCAAGGTCTTGGTGGTGCTCGGCGCTGCTGCCGCGCTTGCACCGCCCAAGATGGTGGACGAGATGCCAGCAGCCTTGGCACGCCGGCGCTTGTCTGCGGCCAGGCCCTCAGCATCTGCGGTGGACACATCGTTGGTGTCGACCTGATCAGCAGTGGTGTCGTTGCTTTTCGGCGTGCTGAATGAGTCGCCGAGCACAGCGTCGCTCAGCCCGAGCGTTGCAACGCTGGCCGCTTTCTTGACTGCTCCGCCCATGGGGGGAAATCCTCAGTTGTTGAATGGGTCGTAGTCGGACACGTGGCTGCTGCCACCCCGACCGGCCTGGTACTGGCTCTTCATCACCGGCATGGTGAAGGTCAGGGCCAGCGCGTCTCCGTCGTCTGGACTGATGCCCAGGCGCTTCTTGATGTCTTTCTTCTTCTCCAGCGCGATCTGGTCCGACGCGTTGTGGTCGTACTCGGGGCTGGTGAGTTCGGTTTCGAGTTCGGTGTCGCTCTCGATGGCCAGGCCTGCCTTGATAGCCTCACGCATGCGCCACCAGATGTAGGTCCGCATGTTCGCGTAGTGCCGGTCGGGCGCCTGGCTGGCGAAGTTCACGTCGATGATCATCACGCCGGGCAGCAGGCGCCGAAGCTGGTCGGCGACCGGGCCGCCCACCCCGGTGGAGTCGACGAACACCGCATCAGGCCGGTGCTCGACCACCAGGGTGCAGACCTTGGCAATGAACGGTGTGGTGTCGCGCGTCTCGCTGCCGGGGATCTTGATCGGCTTGATGCTCTTGGCATCCATGCCGCGCCGGAACCGGATGACGTTGTTGTCCATGCCGCCGCGGGCAATGTCGATGCCGCAGACCAGGGCGTCGTCCATGCCGAACACGCCTTCGCGCCGCATGGCCTCGGCCACCCAGTCGGTTGGGATCAGCTGCAAGTCGGAAGCCCTCGGGAACATGCCACGAACGCGGATACGGACGAAATCGCTGTCTTCGCCGTAGTCGGCGATCCACTTGGCGATCTGCGTCTTGTTGGTGCCGTCGACAGTGCGGCTGTCGACCTGGCGGTGCCGCCAGCGGTGCTTGAACTTGGTGAAGCACTCGCGGAATCGGCCGCTGTTACGGGTCGGGTTGCCGAAGGCAGCCCAGATGATTTCTGTGTCGGCGTCGGTCAGCGCGCCTTCTGCCACTTCCCACACCAGGTCGGCGATGGCCGATGCCTCGTCGAAGATCAGCAGGATGCGCTTTCCTTCGTTGTGTAGGCCGGCGAAGGCCTCGGTATTGGTGTCGGACCAAGGCACCGCGTCGATGCGCCAGTTCTTTTCGTGGCCCGGGTCGGTGCTGATCAGCGCGGTGCCGGTCAGCTTGAACCAGTGGGCGGTGATCGAAAGGCGGTTCCACTTGGCCACCTCTGGCCAGGTCTTGGTGCGCAGCTGGCTTTCGGTGTTGGCCGTGACCACCCCACGGGTGTCGACCTCGGTGTCGAGCGCCCACTTGATGATCCAGGACACCAGCGCAGACTTGCCGATACCGTGGCCGCTGGCCACAGCTTCGCGAATTACCTCGCCGCGATCTCTGGCGCCGGCACGCAACTGCTCACCGATCGAATCCAGCACCTCGCGCTGCCACTTTCGGGGGCCGGTCTTGTTGGCCAGCTCTGTGCCTTCCTCTCCCCACGGAAACGCATACAGGACATAGCCCAGCGGGTCGTCAGTGAAACTGGCGATGTCGTCCGCCAGCTCCTGCTCGTAGTCAATCTCGGCTGGAGCGGTCACGGGCACGCGCCTTGGCCTTGGCCATTCGGTCGGCGAGCCCGGTCACGTTCACCTCAACCTGCTCCTTGAAGGCGTTCACGTTGACGTGCTTGCCCAGCAGTTCCAGGTTGCGGACCTTGTCGGGCCACTTGATCTTCTTGAGGATGCCGACCATGTCCCGCTCCTTGCCCTGGCCCTCGAACATTTCCGCCAGGTCGAAGCCGACCAGGTACTGGCGCCAGGCCTTGGGCCACTGCTTGAGCGGCTTGAGGGACAGGTCGTCCTCCAGAATGTCGATCACGTCGAGCTGGTCGATCTCGACGAGCCGCTGCAGCACGTAGTCGGCATCTACCTTCAGGCGCTTGCTGCGGTCGCCCATGGCCTGCTCTATGGCTGCCTTGACTGCTGGCCGCTTCATCAGCTGGTAGGCCTGCTCACGGGCCCTTGCTGGGGCATACCCGGCCCTGATGGCCGCTTGCGTTGCGTTCAGGTCGACCAGGTACTCGACGACGAAACGCTGCTGCTTTGCGGTCAGGGCCATCAGTGGATTACTCGCCGGTTGCGGCCGGGGGTACAACCTCGCCGCTGTTGGTGCTGGCAGTGCCGGCAGTAGGTGCCTGCTCAGCGGCGACAGCCGTCTGCCGCATCCACTCGAACTTCGGGAAGATGGCCGCCGCGCGACCTGCTGACAGGTACAGGGTCAAACCAAACGAGTCGTGCACATGCGTCACGGCCTCAATGCTGTGCAACACGCCATCCGCTGTTTTCACTTCGTAATTGGTCATTGGGCAGTTCCTATGCAAGCCGTGCGGACATAGTCCTGCAAGGCGTTCAGTTGGCGGATGGCGTCGTCGCCGTCGTTGGCGATTCGGACAATTCGTTCAGCAGCCGCTGGGTCAAGTTCGGCTCGCGCTTCTGCATGGCCCACGCCGGCGGCGGTGGCAGATCCAGTGGCGGTGCAACTGGTGGCGAGGACTGACAGCCGGCGCTGGCCAGCAGCGACATCAGCACGAAGGCTGGCATTGGTCTGGTTCGCACGTTCGCGCTCCTGGGTGTGCTGGGTGTCGAGGTCGGCCAGCAGCTTGATGGTGTTGCGGCGGGACTCGGCCGCGCGCTGCAGGGTGTCGATGTCCTGGGCCTGCCGATCGAGCTGGCCAGCCTGGTGCTGGATCTTCTGCCAGCCGCCGTACATGAGCAGGCCGCAGGCGACCAGGGCGGCTATCAGGTAGCGGGTCATTGCTGAGCCGCCATGCACTTGGCGTGTCGGTCGAGCTGGCGCTGCCAGACGCCCCAGCAGCGTTTGTTGGGCTGGCCGTTGACCTTGGTGCTGCAGTCGTAGCCGGCGGCGAACCGGTACTTGAGCAGGTCGTGGCAGGCCTGGGCGTAGTTGCCGGCCAGCAGGTCACGGCGGGGCGAGCCTGCGCGCCAGGTGCCCATGCCGTACTGGCCGACGAAGTCCATGTACAGGTCGAACTCGTCCTGGTGCAGCTTGACGCCCGGCAGGCTGGCGGCGAATGCCTTCTCGTCCTGGGTCAGCAGGTTCCGGGCCAGCACCTCGGCGCGCTGGCGGGTGATCGTGTCACCCATGCGGACCCTGGTGCCGTCCTCGTAGCGGGTGCTGCCGTGACCGATGGTGGGCACGTCACCCTTGGTGGGGATGACCGCCACGTCGGTGAACCCCTCGCTGGCCTTCCAGGTGCCGAAACCGGCAGCACTGACAGCCAGCAGGCCAACAGCAATGCGCTGACGGGCACTCATCGCTCGCACTGCTCACGCAGGGCTTGGAGCCGGGCGGCGCTCTCGGCTGACTCGCGACGGTCCTTACGGATCTGGAACCACGTGTTGACCAGGAAGCCCAGGGCGGCCAGCGCCACACCGATGATCCCGATCCAGTTCACCTGGGACAGCCAGCCGGCCAGGCCCGCTGACGCCCCCACGAGCATGCCTTTGTTCGCCACCGAGGCGCCGACTGCTTCAACGATGCCTTCCGGTTTCGACATGCTGCTACTCCTGCTGGCTGGGGCTTTCATAGGGCCTCCAGAAACGACAAACCCCGCTCGATGGCGGGGTCTGGTGTGAATTCGTGGGCAACAAAAAACCCGCTCTAGGCGGGTTTATGGGTTCGGTGCGCAACTTCGCAACGTGGGGAAATCATGCCGAAACCCGCACATCGCTGTCAAGACATGTGGTGACCGATGTCTGCGGCCAGTTCGGTGATGGCCATGCAGATGGCCTGGGCAACCTGTTCTGGGTCGGTATCGCCCAGCGGGTTATACGGGTAACTGGCCTGTAGCACTCGTGCTGTGGTGCCCACGCGGCAGGTGATCTTGCCGCTGTTGATCTGCATGCCGTGCACCGCAACCAGCCACATGGCGTCGCTGCCGTCCTGGTGCGGCGCCCAAGGCACCCAGGCTCTGGAGTCGCCGAACTCCTTGTACCGGCCGGCTTGGCCGTTCTGGTACACCAGATCGATGTTGGCCGACTTCGCGGCTAGTCTCAGCAGTTCATCCAATGTCACGCGGCTTCCCTCTCCTCGCTCAGCACGCGCCCGACTGGGCGCAAGCACATGCCGTCGATGATACCAGCCTGATCGAACATGAGCTGCACCAGCCAACCCCACTGCCGGGCCCAGTTGCGGCTGTCTAGCTCGACGCCGTGCTTATCGGCCAGCCAAGCGCGGAACACCCACGGGTCGCTCATCGGGTCAGGGTTGGCGCCCATGCCGCCCTGCACCATGTGCCGATACCGGGTGAGCACGCCACGGGCCACGTACCACTCCCGGCTGCCGAAGTCGCACAGGCGCTTCTGCCCGCGTCGCTCCAGCTCCAGTTCCACAGCACCCGCCAGCAGGGCAACGGCCGCCTCTTCCCAGTTGTTCGAAGTCGGCGTGTCCACCACCGGGGCGTACAGGTGATGCCCGAACACCTGGTACATCGGCGGCAGACTGGAAATCGCGTGCTGCACACGGCCGGCCAGTGCCATGTGAGCGGTCTTGCCCAGGTTCTCCCACCGCTCGGGCCGTGTTTCGTTGGCCACAAAGCCCCGCATGGCCAGCTTCGCCCCCTCCAGGCCGTGGTGCATGACGCTGTCCCAGGGCGTGTAGAACGCGTCGTGCCATGCGAGCCTTGCACTGAAAAGCTTCATACCGCCCCCTTGCGTAGTTCTGCGTAGATCGTTGTGTTGCGGGTCAAGCTGCACTCTCCAGCGGCACAATCCGGACGTGAACGCCCGGCACTTCGCCGTAGCGCTTGCGTACGAACGCATCCACGACCTGCACGTCGTCCTTCCACACAACGCCGTTGAGGCCGTCGTAGATGGCCTTGATCACGTTGTCCATGTCGGGCTTCTTGGTTGGAAATACCTCGCCGGCCAGGGCCTGGGCCTTCCAGCGCTTCGACTTCGATGCAGGCACGGCCATCACGATGCGCAGCTCAACCAGCACAGCGCCTTCCAGCAGCGTGCGGCCGGCCATTGCGGTGGTGCCGGCCATGGCGATGAGGCCTTCGTAGCCGGCGGTCTTGGCCGGCGTGTACATGCGGGCATGCCCGGCGATGGTGCTGACCCGTGGTCTGCCCTTCCCTACTGGCTCGCCCGGGACCAGGAACGAAACTGGCTTGAGGTCATTCATTGGCTGCCGCCTTACCCAAGGCATCACGGGTATCGAGCAAGCGGCGAATTTGCGCCTGTATCTCCCCAGCGCGGTCCAAGTGGACGTTTGCTATTGCGACCTCTTCGGCCTGCTCGGCTAACAGTTCGTCAATACGTCCATAGAAATTCTTTGCGTCATGCATGGTTGTCTCTCCGGATGCCCATCTTGGCCAGCAGCAGAGCGCGCGCGGCCTTCGGGTCGGTTGGTATGTTCTGTGCGGCGATGATCTGGTTCTGGCGCCAGTCGGCGTGCTCCATCGCCAGTTCAAGCTCGGACTTCTGCGAGTCGTGACCGATACCGGCCGGGATCTTGCCGTCGAGCGGCTGGGCGTTCTGGGCGCGGCGCAGAACGATGGCGTAGTTGCGTTCGAAGTGCTGGCGGACCAGCTTGTTGCTCGGCGTGGCGGTGCGCAGTTCGAACAAGCCTGTCTGTTCGGCGGCAACGCGTACGGCCTCATGGCTGTACTTGCCGGCCAGAGCCTCGATCCAGGCCTGGGCCTCGGGCGGGAACCCGGGCATCTGCAGGCACAGCGAACGGAAGACGTTTGCCGGTGGTGGCCAGTCGAATTCCTGCCCGCGCTCGACCAGCGCGCTCATGCCCGCGGCCAACTGGAATCTGTCCAGGCCTGCCAGCACAGTGGCCCAGGAGTGATTGGGGTCAGCCAATTCTCCAAAACTCGACGTCCAGCGGTGGCCGTACATCTCCGCCATCTTGAGCCATAGCTTCTCCAGCATTGGCAGTGGCAGCTTCGGCTTGCTCTCGCCGTTGTCGTTCGGCGATACCCGCCTTGACTCGCCCGACAGCTGAACGATCTTGGCGCTGGTATCCACCGCCTTGCCCAGCAGGCTCTTGGCTCCCGGTGCGGTGCGGATTGGTGTTTGCTTTGGAAGATCCATGGGTATACCCCCCGGCCTGGGCCTGGCGAAGTTGGTGTTTCAAGTGGTCGACCAGTTGGTATTCCCACTGGGCTTGGGATTGCTCTTTCTGTGGCCTGACGTGCCAGTAGGAGCAGAACGCGGCCAGGCGCTCGGGAGTGAGCGCATCGACCGGTACGGAATTTTTGAAGGCGATTGCCTTGAAGGATTTCTGGACGGGTTCCCAGCCATCGAGCGGCATCGGAAAATGCCCCTCGCGCGGTAGTACTACCATAGGATTAACGGATATCGGAGGTAGGTTGCTGATCGGCGTTCCCGCTGATTCTGATGCGGTTGCTGATCCATCTTCTAGATCGCTGAAACCCTCTGATTCCGTGGCCTCTGGCGATTCTTCCTGTGGTTGTTGATGTGGTTGCTGATCGGGATGTTCATCGGTTGCTGATCGTTTGGACGCACCATCCCAGTCCGCGTTTGGCAGCTGGAAAACAAGGGGCCCAATGGGGGTGATGACACCGATGCTGATCAGGCGATCAACGAGCGAGCGGACCTTCTGCCTGGTAGGGGATCCAGACTCATGCCGCCCGCGTGTAGGGGCAATATACAGCTCTTCACGGAACATTTGTTCGCTGAGGCGCCGAACGACACCAGATACCCCGGTCCTGTAGTCCATAAACCGGCGAATGGCGCAGTACAGCTTGAAGACGTCCGCCGGCTCATCGGCAAGGGCGCCCCACTCTGCGTCATTGATCTGGAAGGCAGGCACGGTCTATTCCTCGTCCAACTGGTCGACGTGCTGCACATGCTCCATCCAGCGCTTGGCCTGGTGCAGGATCGCTTCAATGTCGCGCTGGTTGAAGCAGCGCATTTCCATCGGGACGATCTTCAGGTCGAGCACTGCAAGGATCTCGGCGAACTGCTGGAACTTCTCCGGCTTCATGCGGCTGATCGTTGCTTCATCGCAACCGACTGCAAGCGCAACCGGGCCATTACCAACCGACGCAAGCCGCTGCATGAGAACGGCCATGTTCTTGCGGGACCTTACAAGTTGGTCCTGGCTTAATGCGGTTGTCGACATGGTCAGGCCGCCGCTTCGTCAGTCCCGGTGCTGGTGAAACGCTCCGGGTACAGGATGTGAATCTCGGTCAGGTCGCCTTCGAAGACCTGGACCAGCTTTTCAGCCAGGCCAGTCGAAGCGCGCTGGGCACCACCCTCAACGCGGGAGAGGTTTCCCGAGTCGACGCGGTCGCCCAGGGCAGCCAGACGGGCCGTTACATCGGCCAGCGTCCAATTGCGGGACAGTCGTGCTCGTTTCAGCGGGGACATGGCAATCGCCTTATATGGGTATGGTTCCGCAGCAAGTTTGCGCAATGCGCAAATAAAGCGCAAGCGGAAATTTGCGCAGAGCGCTTTGCGTGCCACGCATCAGAAAAGAAGAATCAGCACATGGATATCGGACAAATCATCAGAAAGGCGCGAAAGGCCAAGGGCTGGACGCTGGAAGAGCTCGCACACCGGATCGGTACAGACGCCGGCAACATGTCGCGCCTGGAGCGGGGAAAACAAGGCGCGAGCAGAGAGTTGCTGGCGAAGGTGCTCAACGAGCTGAATATCAGCCTGACCCAGGCCGGGCAGCTCGACGAAGGAAGCAACGTGGCTGTAGCTCTTCAGCCAACACGCAAGGACAAGGAGTACCCATTGATCAGCTGGGTTATCGCGGGGGACTGGACCGAGTCGCCCGATAACTGCCACCCTGGCGACGCCGAAAGCTGGGTTGCATCGACAGAGAACGCAGGCAACCACGGGTTTTGGCTCAACGTGCGCGGCGACTCGATGACCTGTGCTGGCAATCCAAGCTTTCCGGCGGGATCACTGATCCTGGTGCGTCCAGAAGCGGATGTGATCAGCGGCAAGTACTACGTCGTTGAAATGCTGGACAGCGGCGAGAAGACCTTCAAGCAGTACGTGGAAGATGCGGGCCTGAAGTACTTGCGCCCCCTGAACCCGAACTACCGCACGATCGAGATCAACGGCAACTGCAGGTTCATCGGCCGTGTGATTGACGCAAAAATGACAGGTCTATAAGGAGATCGGCCCATGCGTTTGTTGAAAGGACTTTCCCTTGCGGTGGCGCTCACTGCCCCCATTTCAAGTTTTGCCTATACCGGGAACGAGCTTCAGGACTGGGCCAGGTCGTTTGAGTTGAGCCAGCAGAACCGTACCTTGGACTGGAAGAGCAGCATGCTGGTTGGTTACGTGGCTGGAGTCGCAGAGACGGTTCGTGGAATTCTGATATGCCCCACGACTAAAGCGACTCACCTACAGGGCGCAGCGATCGTTTCGAAGTTCATCCGAGCCAATCCAGAAAGATGGTCGGAGCAGGCTTCCGATCTCGTCGTGGCAGCTTTGCTAACAGCTTATCCAGCCTGCAAAACCTGATATCACGAAATTTGTAGCCCTCAGTCCCGCCACTCGGCGGGATTTTTTTTGCTCTCACATTATTTTTTGCGCTTGACGCAAACAAAACTTTGCGCATAATGCAATCCATACCTTGCGCACTACGCAAATTCACGCAAGGGATGGCAGCGAGCCGAAGCCTATTCGGTACAGGGGAAGCCTCACCCCAGGTGCGCAGCGTCGAGCACCGCATAAACGAGAGCCGACAGCATGCAGAGCGTGGTCGGCTGTCGGGCTCTCAGAGCCCCCGAGATGAACTACCGAGAAATCCTCGGCAGTTCGGCCCAGCCCACCGTGGCGTGAAACGGAGGCCAGCTCCAAGGAACATTCCACTTCTGCACCTGGGCGACCGGGTGCATCGGGGAATCAACCGAGGACACCACCATGTTCAACCCAACCGCCCTACCCCTGTTCAATGAACGTGTTCGCAAGGTGCTGGAGGCGCCGCCGGTTGACCTGGTGGCCACCGAAAGTGAACTCAGCTACGCCGCCGGCATGGTTGCCTACGCCTTGGCCCGTGGCGATATCGGCAGCGAAGAACACAACCTGATGCTCATGCGCATCGACATGGCGCGCTACAGCGCTCTGGCCCGCACGCTGCGGAACGAGCGCATCGAACGAGTGGCGCAGCAGTGAGCGCCTACGACTTGTGGCTCGACCCGCCCGACGACGAGCCGGCCCCCTTCGAAGACGATGCCGAGCCGGACGATCACCCGTTCCAGGCCGGCGACTGGCGCTCTGATGAGCGCGACATTCAGCTGGAGACCCGCTATGACCAGTAAGTGCCTGGGCTTCATCGCCCCCACCGCCCAAGCAATGATCGAAGCCCTGCACCGTCAGGGCTTTTTTCTGGTCGGCGATCTGCCGGCGGGCACCAAGATCAGCATTCGCCGCCGCATGTTCGTCGTGAGGTTTCCATGAGCGAAATGAGTCTTCCCCCACTCGGCTCAACCGTGACGATCGTGAAAATTGGCCTCCCCATCTGGCCAGAGGCCGAGCAGTTCATTGGGGCTAACTGCACGCTCTGCGCGGTCTTCGATACCGATGGCACCTTGATGGTTGCCGTTGAGCACCAGGAAGAAGGCATCTGCTGCTGCTTCCAAGCTCGCATGGTGCGTACGCCTGAACAGATGCAGGCCGAAGCCAGGCAAGTTGGGGTTGATGACCTCGCCCATGAAATTGCCGGGTATATGGGCCGCGACGACCCATACGACATCGATAACCGGCTTGCCGCTTACCTATACGACCAACGTTTTCGCCGGTTACCGCCGCAATGACCCATGCACAACGCCAACGTCGCCACCTGATCTGGCGCGGCGCCCTCAACTCCCTTCTTGGCTGGACCGGTTGGCTGCTGCTGATCGGGCTGGCTGACCTTGTCACCCGATAGGAACCCCGCTCATGAGCGATTTAGCAATCAAACCCACGTTCAGTTTGGCGCCGCAAAACATCGATGAGGCGCTGAAATTCGCCGACTACCTGTCCAAGTCGACCATCGTGCCGAAGGACTTCGCCAACAACGCCGGCAACATCCTGGTTGCCATTCAGTGGGGGATGGAACTGGGCCTGCAGCCCATGCAGGCCATGCAGAACATCGCCGTCATCAACGGTCGACCGGCGCTGTGGGGTGACGCGGTGATCGCCCTGGCCCGCAGTTCGCCGCTCTGCGAATACATCTACGAGAGCGACGACGGCGAGACGGCCACCTGCCGCGTGAAGCGGCGCGGCGAGGAAGAACAGTCGCGCACGTTCAGCATGACAGACGCCAAGCTGGCCGGCCTGTCCGGCAAGTCCGGCCCTTGGTCCCAGTACCCGAAGCGGATGCGCCAGTTGCGGGCCCGAGCCTTTGCTTTGCGCGACGTATTCCCCGATGTGCTGCGCGGCATGCCGATGGCCGAAGAGCTGCAGGACATCCCGACAGAGCGGGAACTGAACCAGGCGCACGTGCGCAAGGACGATGAGCCTAAGCAACTGCCGGCCTACCCCGACAGCAAGCTCGAAGAGAACGCGGACAATTGGCGCTCGATGATCGGCGCCGGCCGCACCAGCCCCGATCACCTGCTGGCGAACCTGACCAGCAAGTACACCGTTACCCCCGAGCAGATCGAGCGCATCCAGGCGCTTGCCCCCATTGAAGGAGATCACACCGATGCAAGTGCATAACGTTCAGCAGGGCACGCCTGAGTGGCACGCCCTCCGCGCAAGCTACTTCACAGCTTCGGAGGCGCCCGCGATGATGGGCGCCTCGAAGTACCAGACCCGCACCGACCTGCTGGCCATGAAGAAGACTGGCATCGTCGAAGAGGTAACCCCGCAGCAGCAGGCCATCTTCGACCGTGGCCATGCTACCGAAGAGCTGGCCCGCCCCCTGGTCGAGGAAATGCTGGGCGAAGAGCTCTACCCCATCGTTGGAACAAGCGGCAACCTGCTGGCCTCGATGGACGGGGCCACGATGCTGGGTGACACACTCTTCGAGCACAAGCTGTGGAACCAGGGAGTAGTCGCGCAGATCCGCGCCGGCGAATTGCAACCCCACTACTACTGGCAGTTGGAGCAGCAGCTGCTGGTCAGTGGCGCCGAACGCGTGATATTCGTGTGCTCGGATGGCACGAAGACCAACTTCGAGCACCTGGAATACCGGCCCGTGGCCGGCCGCCGGGAGCAACTGGTGGCCGGCTGGGCCCAGTTCGAGGAAGACCTGGGTGCGCTCGAGGTGAAAGAGGCCAAGGCCGAAGTGATCGGCGCTGCGCCTGACCAGTTGCCGGCCCTGCGCATCGAAGTCACCGGCATGGTTACCGCGAGCAACCTGGACGCTTTCAAGTCCCACGCCTTGCAGGTGTTCAGCAGCATCAACACCGACCTCAAGGATGACCAAGACTTCGCAGACGCTGAAAAAACGGTGAAGTGGTGCGGTGATGTCGAATCCCGGCTGGAAGCTGCCAAACAGCACGCCCTGAGCCAGACCGAGAGTATCGACGCTCTGTTCAAGGCGATCGACGATATCAAGGAAGAAGCCCGACGCAAGCGTCTGGAGCTGGAAAAGCTGGTGAAGAACCGCAAGGACACCATCCGTAGCGATATCGTCATGGATTCGGCCAAGGCCCTTCAGGACCATATCGACCAGATCAACGGAACGCTCGGCGGTCGCATCCGCATGCCGCGCGTTCCGGCGGACTTCGCCGGCTCCATCAAAGGCAAGAAGACTGTTGCCAGCCTCAATGAAGCCGCCGGGGCCGAGCTGGCCCGGGCCAAGATCGGGGCCAGCCGCATCGGAGATGGCATCCGCACCAACCTGGCCAGCCTGAACGAACTGGCCGCCAACCATAAGTTCCTGTTCGCGGATGCCCAGGAACTGGTGCTGAAGGCCAACGACGACCTGGTCGCGCTGATCAAGGTGCGGATCAACGAGCACGAGCAGGAAGAGCAGAAGCGCCGCGATGCTGAGCTGGCCCGCGAGCAGCAGCGCCAGCAGGAAGAAGCCAAGCAACCAGCGGTCGAACAGATCCACAACCCAGACCCTGAACCAGTGGCTGCGGCAACGCCGATCACCAGTGCAACGCCGGTTACCCAGGCGGTCACTGACGACGGCCAGCGCATCAAGCTGGGCGATATCAGCGCCCGCCTTGGCTTCACGCTGCCGGCAGACTTCCTGAGCTCGCTTGGCTTCGACGCCGTTGCAACGGAGCGTTCGGCAAAGCTGTACCGCGCCAGCGACTTCCCGCGCATCTGCGCCGCGCTGATCAACCACATCCAAGCTGTGCAGGCCAGCCGCGCCGCTGCCTGACAGGAGAACCAGCCATGGCCGCCCAGACCGTGGAAGAGCTGTACGACCGAGTCGAGGAATTCAGCGCCCTGCTTGCCGCCGCGGAACTTCACGCGTCGGGCGCTTGGGAAGACGAGTTCGTCGAGAGCCTGCGAGCCAACTTCAAGCGCCATGGCCCGCGCACCCTTCTGAGTCCACACCAGCAGAAAAAGCTGGAACAAATCGGCAAATACTGAGGATCACCCATGAAAGTTGAACACAAAGAAGCCATCGACCGCGCTCGCCGCCACGGCATCCAACCCATGGTCTTTGCCCACGAGCTGATGGTGCACGACCTGGTGGAGGCGGCGCTGTTCGAACTGCGCAACGTGAAAGTGCCGTTCAGCCGCCTGGGCGAAGACGATCAGCAGGAGGTGATCGACCGCATCACCAAAATTGCTGAAGAGGCGGTGATGACCGCCGTCGGCATCATCAGCACCCGCAGTGTCGACACCATCCCGATGACTGTGGTCGACGCCAAGTTCAAGGCGAAGGCCATCACGGTGACCGCGTCCATCGATGCCCAGGACCCCAACCGGCATGGCCTGATCGATGTTGCCGGAAAGCTGTGCCTGATGGTGCTGGCCCCGGCCGACTATAACGAAGGCAAGGACGGTATCCGCGCCGAGCGCGACCAGCATGAACTGCCGCTGAGCGCTTCCGAGATCGTGGCCGGCATGGGCTTTGAGCGCCAGCAGGAGGAAGAGGAACTGCCGGACGGGCCTGACCCGCTCTACCAGGAAGCGCTGGTCTTCGTGCGGGAGACCCGTCGACCTTCAATCTCGGTGGTCCAGCGGCACCTGAAGATCGGCTACAACCGCGCAGCACGCATGCTCGAGCAGATGGAAGCCGACGGTGTGGTCACCGCCATCAACACAACCGGCGCCCGCGAGGTGATCGCGCAGTCTGAGCAACACCCGGTCGACAAGATCCTTGAGCAGGACAGCACCGGCAGCACCGTTCTGGGCAAGGAATTCGGCGACTTCAACTACGACGACGCCAAGCAGCTGATCGTGCTTAAGGCCCAGGCCAAGCCATTCAAGCCGCACTGGGTACAAAGCCGCCTGGCGATCAGCAGCGAACAAGTAACTACCCTGCTGGTGCGCCTGCTCGACGACAACGTCATCGAGGTGGAAGCCGAGGGCGAATCGGCCCTGGACCACAGCTACAAGGTCGTGGCCACCCTGGAAGACGTGGTCGCCTGATCCTCAGCCCATCGCAGCAACACCCACAGGCGCCTCCGGGCGCCTTCTTTTTGCCTGAAGGAAATCACCATGTCCGATCTGATCTGCATCTTCGACACCGAAACCACCGGCCTGCCGCTGTTCCGTGACCCCAGCGACGATCCGCGCCAGCCGCACATCGTCGACATCTGCGCCCTGCTCTACACCCCCCAGGGCGATCTGGTCGACAGCTTCGAAGCAATGGTGCGCCCAGACGGCTGGGACATTCCCAACGAAGTTTCGGTCATCCACGGCATCACCAACGAGCTCGCGCTTGAGCACGGCATCCCGGAGCAGGAAGCGTTGGAAGGCTTCATGCGCATCTGGCGCCAGGCCGGCCTGCGTGCAGCCCACAACGTGTCGTTCGACGATCGCATCCTGCGCATCGGCCTGATGCGCTTCTTCGGTACCGAGGTGGCCGACGAATACCGCGCCGGCGACAAGTTCTGCACCTGCCAGACCACCACCAACATCGTGCAGTGCCCGCCCACTGCCAAGATGATCGCCGCCGGACGGGGCAAGCAGTTCAAGCAGCCCACCGTGGCCGAGGCCCTGAAGTTCTTCACCGGCGAAGACCTGGTCGGCGGCCACCGCGCCCGGCCAGACACCGAGGCCTGCGCCCGCGTGTACTTCGCGCTCCAGGCCTACCAGTCGGCGGCCTGACCTCTTTCGGCGCTGCCCGCCAGCGCCTACCCCGCCTCAACGAATCACGCCAACCCGGCGAGGAACGCCCATGTCTGCACTTCAGAAAATGCCCCCATTCGACTTCAAGACCCAGTACAACCTGGGTTTCAGCCCACAAGACGATGAGATCGTGGTTGATTTCTTCTGCGGTGGCGGCGGTGCCGGTACTGGCCTGGAGATGGGACTGGGCCGCGCGGTGACCGTGGCCAAGAACCACAACCCCGCAGCAATCAGCATGCACACCGCCAACCATCCCCACGCCAGGCACTACACCACCGACGTCTTCGAAGGTGACCCGGACGAGGAATGCCAGGGCCGGCCGGTGGGCTGGTTCCACATGAGCCCGGATTGTACTCACCACAGCCAGGCGGCCGGCGGCCAGCCGCGCAAACGCGAGATCCGCAACTTGTCTTGGATCGGCCTCAAGTGGGCCGGCAAGAAGAAGCCACGGGTGATCAGCCTGGAGAACGTGAAGCAGATCCTGCAATGGGGCCCGCTGATCGCAAAGCGCGACAAGGCGACCGGACGCGTGGTTACCCTTGACCTGGTACCGCATCCGTCCAATCCGAAGAAGACCGTAAACCGCGTGGCCGAGCCAGGCGAACAGGTACCGGCATCCAATCAGTTCCTGGTACCGAACCCCAAGCGCCGTGGCATCACCTGGCGCCGCTTCGTCCAGTTGCTGGAAGGCATGGGCTACCAGGTGGAATGGCGCATTATCAAGGCCTGCGGCTTCGGCGCGCCGACCAGCCGGGAACGGCTGTTCATGATCGCCCGCTGCGACGGCCAACCCATCGTGTGGCCGGAGCCAACACACGCGAAGAAGCCCTCCAAGGGCCAGCAGAAGTGGCGCACGGCCGCCGACTGCATCGACTGGACGTTGCCCAGCAAGAGCATCTTCGGGCGCAAGAAGGCGCTGGCCGACGCCACGCTGCGCCGGGTAGCCAAGGGCATGAAGAAGTTCGTGCTGGACAACCCGCAACCCTTCATCGTGCCGATCGCGAACTGGTCTGGCGAACTCGCCCAGTCAGCGCACGAGCCTCTGCGCACCATCACCTCTTGGCCGCGCGGCGGATCGTTCGCCATGGCCAGCCCCACCCTAGTCGGGGTTGGCGGCCGAGCAGGGCAGACCGAGCCGCGCCGAGGCGATGACCCGATGTACACCATAACCGCCAAGGCCGACACGGCACTGGCATCGGCCCACCTGGTTAAGTTCAGGTTCAACAGCGAGGGCTCTCCGATCACCGGACCGGTTCCGACTATCACCAGCGGCGGCAACTACAAGCGGCCGGCGGGCGCTGCGCACGCCATGGGCATCTGCACAGCGTTCATCGAGCAAGCCAACGGCGGCTTCAACACCACCCCAGCCAAGGGCGCGGACGAGCCGCTGACCACGGTCACCAACACAGGCAGCCAGCAGCGCCTGGCCACCGCCAGCCTGGCCACGCTGCGCCGCAACTGCATCGGGCGTGCAGTAGATGACCTGGTGCCGACAATGACCGCCGGTGCCGAGCACCACGCCCTGGTCGAGTACAAGCTGTCGCCGGAGCATGAGGAAGGCGCCCTGCGCGTCGCGGCCTTCCTGATCAGCTACTACGGCGCCAGCCACGCCAGTGATGCTGCCGAGCCGGCGCCGACGATCACCACCAGGGACCGCCTGGCCCTGGTCACGGTGTTCGTGAAAGGCACGCCCTACGTGATCGTCGACATCTGCCTTCGCATGCTGCAGCCACACGAGCTCTACCGAGCCCAGGGCTTCCCAGATAGCTACATCATCGACAAGGGCGCCGACGGAAAGCCGTTCACCAAGACCGAACAGGTGCACATGTGCGGGAACAGCGTCAGCCCACCGCCGATGGCGGCCTTGGCCCGGGCCAACGATCCATGGCGAACCGTTGAAGCTCAAGCCGCAGCAGCCTGAAACCACGACCGCCGGTGTAGCCACCGGCCTGGAGCACTCATGAACCCCACCGCCCAGGCGGCCCTTGACCGGGCCCGCCAGCCTACCCCTGCGCCTGTCTTCTCCACGGAGGCGGCCCGGCCAAACAAGCCCATCACGCTGCCGGCGATCACCGGCCCTATCAACCACTTCATGCGCCTGCAGGCGCGCGAGGAAGCCCGCGACCTGGTGCTGTCGATGCGCGCGACGCTGGCCTGGCCCAATGGCCTGGCCCAGGTGATCACGCGGCTCAAACTGGCAGCGGTGGGCAGGCCTGACAGCCACGTCGCCGGCTATCAGGACATCATCGAATGGCTGGAGGCACACGCCGAATGACCGCCTTTCGCCGCAAGACCAAGATCCGCGGGCGCCCGATGGGGCCTCTCGACCTGAACGTGATCTTCGACATCTGCAACAAGTCGCGGGCACACGGCAACCACCAGAAATGCAGCGCAACGCGCAAGGCCATGGCCGAAGAGCGGCGGGCAAAGGAGAACAAATCGTGAGCAACACCGAACAGATGGTCAGCGTGCCGCGCGTGCCGACTCGTGAAATGCTCAATGGCGTGTGCATGCACCCGGACCTTGCAAGGTCCCTCTGGAGTGCACTGTTGAAGAATGCGCCGAAGCCATCCGGGCAGCCCATGGGCTGGGTCTACGATGGCGGTCAAGAGTTCACCAGCGATCCTGATCGCGCACACGACCTGCGCGCCGAGGGCATTGAGCTGACTGCCGTTTACGGCCACGCCCACCACCAGGGCGAGCCGGTGGCGCGTGTCGAGATTGGCGCCGACCGCAACGCAGCGCTGACCATCACAGATGAAAACTGGCTGCGCTCGCTTAAAGACCATGGCGCCCACCAACTGGTGCCGCTCTACGCAAACGCTGGCGAGGTTGAGCGGCTGCGCGCAAGCGAAAAGTCCCTTGCTACCGATCTCGCCGAGTCACTGAAGCAGCAGTGTGCAGACATGCGGACGATTGACGCCCTGCGCGCCCAGCTGGCCGAGCGGGATGCGCTGCTGCGTATCGTCCGCGAGCAAGGGCTGAATCCTGTAACTGCTGCCGCCATCCGTATCGCCCTATCCGCCAGCGCAGAGCCGATCCCGTTCCCTGGCTATCCGCCCGTACCGGAAGATCGCAAGCTACCGGCAGAGCCGAGCGCGCAGGTTGAGCGGGATGAGCGGGCGGAGTTTGAGTCTGCTCATGTGGCGAAACGCTTTAACTTCAACCGGAAAACCGTGCTTGGCATGCTCGGGGAGTACGGAAATCCGTACGTCCAGTCATCATGGGAAGGATGGCAAGCCCGCGCCGCCCTGGAGCGCATGCCATAGCAGGAGAACATTTGTACTCCACCCGACGAAGCGCCATCGACGACCGCGCGAAGCGGGCACAAAATACTGTTTATTTGAACAGTACTCTCTATGCACTTCCTCATCGTTCCAATGCGCGTGCGCGGCGTGCCGCGTAGCCAGAAAGAGATCCGCGCATTCAATCCGATCCGCGGTGACGTGCATTTACGCCTGGATGAGTTCGCGCCGCTGGGTCGGGCTTCGAACTCGGCGTCGATCCTCAAAGTTCACCCGGGCGAGCCTGATCTGCCGCCCTTGTATGAAGCAGTCATGACTGGTATGTCCACTCTGGGCGCGACGTTCACAGGAATCGAGATCATCGAAGGCGTTGCTTACGCCCAGAGTTGGTGGGTTCGCATCCCTTGAGATTTAGGCCTGCTTAGCAACTGCACGAGCTGGTTCCGGCTCGACTGCAATGCGGCGAGCTCTACCTACGCCCCATGCCAAGGCGCGTGTCATTGATTCTTGCGGGCGTGAATCGTAAGCCTCTTCGAGAATGGCCACACCACATGCGGCATACACACCGATAAACAGTTGTGTGGCGCCAGTCCTCGACAGCCTCACCTGAACGTCGATGGTTGTACCGTCGTCGAGCATTTCGTCGTGAGTTCTGGTGTGCAATCGAGGATCCGCCCACGCCCAGTAACACTCCCCGCGATGTCTCATTTCGGACTCCTTTTTCCGGTTGTTAGCATTTGATCGTATTCAAAATGGCGAGTCTGGCCAGCCTGTTAGGAAGCTCTTTTTCGTATTTCAGACGACCGGCTAAGCAACTTTTACACAACCTGTACACATACAAATAAACGTACAACTTCAATCATTTGCTGCGGCCTGCGGCAGGAGAGAGTCATGCCTGAAGAAATCAAACTGATCCAGCCGACGCCGGTTGTGCGCGACGAATATGGAATGTTCCAGCACCCGGACCTACCCGACTTCGACGAGGGTGATGGCGACAAGTGCAAGGCTTGGATTGCTGAGCAGGGCCTGGAGGTCGGCAAGGTCAGCCTGGAATACGCCGACGAGGCTATAGCTGACAGGTACTTCGAAAGCCACGACCCGGACTGCAGCTACTGGGAACCCTACCGGCCCGATGGTGATGGCTGGTTCTGCCTGGCAATCCACGACACCGACGACGGTCCGGTGTGCTGGTGGGGTCGTAGAGTGGTGACGCCATGACCGACCTGATCGAACTGAAGACGGCCGACCTGGTGGGCGAGCAACTGGCCTGGGCGGTCGCCAAGGCCGAAGGGCTGGATGTGCATGTGGCCAAGCCGCACTACGGCGCACCGACCAGGGTGTTCGTATACTACCGCGGCGAAGCAACCGAGCGGTGCGAGCGGTACAACCCTCACGAGAACTGGGTGCTTGGCGGGCCGCTGAAGACGAAACACCAGATCGGCGATGGCCCAGTGCGGGGCGGCTGGACGGCCTACCCCAGCAGGCCGAATGAGCCCACCGACTGGCTGATAGGCGCAACTCCACTCATCGCCATCTGCAGAGCCGTCATAACCAAAATCACCGGATGGACAGTCCAAGTGCCCAAGGAGCTGATGCCATGATCGCCCTCGCCTACATGGCCTACCTGATCTACAGGGGGCCGTGATGAAGCTGCTCTACCGCATCAATCGCTGGCTTCCATTCGGCGGCCTGCCGATCGCCAAGATCCAACACGGCCGCAACACCTGCACCTTGTACAAAAACGGCTGGGTACTCATCAGCGACGGAAAGAGCACCGACGCTCTCCCGATAAACTTCACCAGCCAGGCCCTGGTCGACGCGTTCGCCGCCGAACTCGCCTAACCCCTCCCCCTACAACTCAAGCCCGCCGACATGCGCGGGCATGGAGAGAATCATGCTCAACTTCTTGGCCCGTCTGTTTAAGCGCAAGAAGAAGCCGGCACAACGCGCCGCGCTCGGCCCGACCGGGTATGCCCGCGGCCACAGCCCGGCAGTCGGAAGGCAAGATCCGATGCTTGATCCGCTCAACCCGTTGAGCCCGGTCAGCCCGTTGCATCCAGCCTACCAGGCCGACAGCTACGAACCACCGCGCAGCACCAGCAGTTCCTGCTCCAGCCGTGACTACAGCAGCTACGACAGCGGCGGCAGTTACTCGTCGAGCGACAGCAGCAGTTCCAGCGATAGCGGGTCTAGCTCCAGCAACTGCTACTGACCACCAACCTGCCGCCACCGGCGGCGTGGAGACCATCTATGAACACAGCATTCCTGCTGATGGCCCAGTACAACGGCCAGGCAATCATCCCCATCGAACTGGTCTGCAAGGACTACTTCGACATCACGCCAACCAAGCTCAAGGCCAAGGTGGCCCGGGGCGAAATCAACCTGCCGCTGGTCTGGATGGAGCCAAGCCAGAAAGGTGCACGCGGCGTCCACCTGAACGACCTGGCGGCCTACATCGACGACCAGCACACCAAGGCCAAGGCCGAGCACGACAAACTCATGGGGCGGGGTCTTCGGCGCGCCTCTTGACTCTCTTCCGGGCCTCGATCACGGGGCCCGCTATCACCTCTTCCAGCATGGCCCAGCCTTCATATGGGTCACCCTTCCCCCGCAGGTGCGTATAGCGCCGCATCGAATTCCAATCCCGGTGACCGGAAACAGAGGCCACTTTCGGGATATCCCACCCCTTTTCGAACAGCCGACTCACGCCGTCATGGCGCAGGTCGTGGAAGTGCAGGTCGTCGATCTCCAGGAAGTTACACGCCCTGGTGAACGATGCCGATATCGACCTCGAGTTGTACGGGAACACCTCGTCGGCAACCCTGGGCATTGACTGCAGCACCCGCCAGGCTTCATCCGGCATGATGCACCAGACGTCGTTCCCATACTTTTGGCCTGGGTTTTTCATGTCGGTGATCAGCGCTGACTGCTCTTCGTCGTTCAGCAGGCTCCAGCGTATGCGCGTGATCTCCTCCTGTCGCCGCGTAGAGAACAGCGCGAAGACGACCACCCGCACCATGTCGATCTCCTGCTTGCGACGGTCACGCACCTCCTGGAAGTACTTGAGGATGCGCTCCAGCTCATCGAGCGTAGGCCGGCGGTTTCGCTCGTTGCTACGGGTCACGGCCCCCATCTTGCGCAACACGCGTCGCGCGTCTGGCATGGCCAGCGGGTCGACCTCATACCCCCATGCCGGACGGGCAACCGACAGTACGGCGCCCAGGTGCGCCAGGTCGTTGCCTACGGTCTGGGCCTGGATGCCGTCCTTCTCCATGCGGCCCATGGCGTACTCCACCAACTTCTGGCTGGTGAGGTCCGTGTCGACCACATCGCCCAGCCACGTCTCCTTGATAGCGTTGAGCGTTGCGCGCTTGGTCTTGCCG
Organism: Pseudomonas sp. PS01300; assembly: GCF_029960155.1. Lineage (NCBI taxonomy): Bacteria > Pseudomonadati > Pseudomonadota > Gammaproteobacteria > Pseudomonadales > Pseudomonadaceae > Pseudomonas > Pseudomonas sp. PS01300. The sequence goes on from NZ_JASCPN010000007.1 coordinate 77,367, forward strand.
AGCGGGCGCAGCTTCTCGTACTGGTCCAGGTACCGCTCGATCATCTCCTTGACCGTTACCCCTGCCCGGCTGGCCTTCTCGATCGCGCCTGGCTCATACAGTTCCGCCTCGCGCTTCCTGATCCAGGCCTGGGCCGTCGCCTTCCGGTCGAACGTTTGGCTTTCCTGATAGACTGTCTCACCCTTTTTCATGATCCGGATCTGCGCGGTGTGCGCCGTCGATCCGTCCTTGCGCTTGCGCTGCGTGATGGTTCCCATGGATTTTGCTACACGACTGCTGGAGGTTGCTACATTGTAGCAACGAGCAAAGAAAAACCAGAAAGAACCGGAACAATCCGGAATCAATCAGAGACACACAAATGCAACAGATTCAGGCACAAACCCCAGCAACTCCAGGCAATACGGTAGTCAGGAGGTTTTCTGTTGCACCGATGATGGACTGGACCGACCGCCACTGCCGCTTCTTCCTGCGCCTGCTGTCGCGCAATGCCTTGCTCTACACCGAAATGGTCACCACCGGCGCCCTGCTGCATGGCGACGCCGAGCGTTTTCTGCGCCATGACGAAGCCGAGTACCCGCTGGCCCTGCAACTGGGTGGCAGCGTGCCGGCGGACTTGGCCGCCTGCGCCGTACTCGCGCAAAACGCCGGCTACAACGAAGTGAACCTCAACGTCGGCTGCCCCAGCGACCGCGTGCAGAACAACATGATCGGCGCCTGCCTGATGGGCCATCCGGGGTTGGTGGGCGATTGTGTCAAGGCCATGCTCGACGCAGTGCAGATCCCGGTCACGGTCAAACACCGCATCGGCATCAACGGCCGCGACAGCTACGCCGAGCTCTGCGACTTCGTCGGCCAGGTACGCGACGCAGGCTGCCGCAGCTTCACCGTACACGCGCGCATCGCCATCCTCGAGGGCCTCTCGCCCAAGGAGAACCGCGAGATCCCGCCACTGCGCTATGACGTTGCCGCGCAGCTCAAGGCCGACTTCCCGGACCTGGAGTTCATTCTCAATGGCGGCATCAAGACCCTCGCCGAATGCCAGCAGCACCTGCAGACCTTCGACGGCGTGATGCTCGGCCGCGAGGCGTACCACAACCCTTATGTACTGGCCGAAGTCGACCAGCAGCTGTTCGGCAGCGACGCCCCGGTGATCAGCCGTAGCGAAGCGCTGGCCAGGCTGCGCCCGTACATCGCCCAGCACCTGCAGAACGGCGGCGCCATGCACCATGTCACCCGGCATATCCTCGGCCTGGGCCAGGGCTTCCCTGGCGCTCGCAAGTTCCGCCAGCTGCTGTCGGTGGACATTCACAAGAGCACCGACCCCCTGGGCCTGCTCGACCAGGTGGGGCTGCTGCTGGAAGGACGCTAGGAACCTGCGCGCGGCTGGACACTCCAATCGTTACCCTCCCCCGATAGCCTGCCGCACAGCCCTTGAGCGGCCGGCAGCGCTCGGGTAATGTCGTCCAACCGCACAGGACAGAGCACGCTCATGACTTCCAAGCTGGAACAACTCAAGCAGTTCACCACGGTCGTCGCCGACACCGGCGATATCGATGCGATCAGCCGGCTCAAGCCGGTCGACGCCACCACCAACCCGTCCCTGTTGCTCAAGGCCGCCGCCATGCCCGGCTATGCCGAGCTGCTCGATGATGCGCTCAAGCACAGCAAGGGCGACCTGGGCCTTGCCTGCGATGCATTCGCGGTATCGGTGGGCAGCGGAATTCTCAAGGTGATCCCGGGCCGTATTTCCACGGAAGTGGACGCCCGTCTGTCCTTCGACCAACCTGCCCTGCTGACCAAGGCGCGCCAATTGATCGAGTTGTACGACAAGGCCGGCATCGGCCGCGACCGCGTGCTGATCAAGCTGGCCTCCACCTGGGAGGGCATCCGCGCCGCCGAGGTGCTGGAAAAGGAAGGCATCCAGACCAACCTGACCCTGCTGTTTTCCTTCGCCCAGGCGGCTGCCTGTGCCGATGCCGGGGTGTTCCTGATTTCGCCGTTCGTGGGCCGTATCTACGACTGGTACAAGAAATCGACCGGCAAGGAGTATGTCGGGGCCGAAGACCCGGGCGTGAAGTCGGTCACGCGTATTTACGATTACTACAAGGCCAACGGCTACGACACCGTGGTCATGGGCGCCAGCTTCCGCAACATCGGCCAGATCGAGCAGTTGGCCGGCTGCGACCGCCTGACCATCAGCCCTGAGCTGCTGCAGCAGCTCAGCGATGACCAGGGCACCCTGGCGCGCAAGCTCACCCCGGGCAAGGCTGGCGAGCCACGTCTGACACTCGACGAAAGCCAGTTCCGCTGGCTCTCCAACGAAGATGCCATGGCCACCGAGAAGCTCGCCGAAGGCATCCGCCAGTTTGCGCGGGATCAGGAGAAACTCGAGGCGTTGTTGGCTGCAAAGGCCTGATACAAATACGGTTTGCCAGGCAAGGTGTGAAGGCGGAGCATTAGTGGTTTTGCACGCTGGATCTTGCAGACCTCTTCGCCGGCAACGCCGACTCCTACAGGGCTGCACGATACTGTAGGAGCCGGCATTGCCGGCGAAGCGCCGAAGGCGCACCCATCCATCTTCGAGTAATCAATGCCCGAAAACACCCCGCTGCCCCTGGTACTGGCCGGCCCGTTGCTGCGCCGCCTGGAGCCCGCGCGCATGGTCCTGTGGCTGGTCGGCTCACAGCCGTTGCAGCCCGAACTGCACCTGCAACACTCCACCGAACACACCCTGAGCTGTCAGGTCATCCCCATCGGCCAGCACGCCTTCGTGCACCTGCTCGATATCCAGCTGAACACCCCACTGCCCACCGACGTGCAGATCGACTACGACGTGCTGGTCGGCGGCCAGGGCATCGCCACCTGGGCCCCACACCTGCTGTATGAAGGCGCCCGCCTGCCCAACTTCGTGATACGCGAGCGTCTCGACCAGTTGTTGCATGGCTCGTGCCGCAAGCCGCACCACCCCGCCGCCGATGGCCTGTTGTGCGCCGACCGCCTGCTGGCCGCGCCCCACGCACCCGCCGAGCGCCCGGCGCTGCTGATGATGAGCGGCGACCAGGTGTACGCCGACGATGTGGCCGGCCCCATGTTGCGGGCCATCCACGGGCTGATCGAGCGGCTGGGCCTGTACCACGAGCACCTGGAAGGCGCCGTGGTGCAGAACAGCGCCGAGCTGTACCGCCACCCGGCCAGCTACTATCACCGTGCCGACCTGCTGCCAGCCCTGGAGAGCAACGAAACCCTGCGCGAGCGCTTTTTCGGCGGCACGCGCAAACCCATCTTCACCAGCAGCAACGCCGACAACCACCTGGTAACCCTGGCCGAGATCATGGCCATGTACCTGCTGGTCTGGTCGCCTGTGCCCTGGACCTTGGTCGACACCCCCATGCCATCAGGCCTGACCACCCAGCGCCAGGCCCGCTACCAGCGCGAACAGCACTGCCTGAAGGGCTTCGTCGAAGGGCTGGACGGCGTGGCGCGGGTACTGGCGCACCTGCCCAGCCTGATGATCTTCGATGACCACGACATCACCGACGACTGGAACCTCTCGGCCCAATGGGAAGAAACCGCCTACGGGCACGCCTTCTCGCGGCGCATCATCGGCAACGCGCTGATCGGCTACATGCTCTGCCAGGGCTGGGGCAACAACCCGGACGTGTTTGGCGAGCTGCTGCAAAGCTGCCAGGCCCTGAGCCACAGCGCCGATGACGACGGCTATTTCGACCGCGCCGCGCAAGATGGCCTGATCAAACAGCTGCTGCGCTTTCAGGAATGGCACTTCGTGCTGCCCACCCAGCCTGCGCTGCTGGTACTCGATACCCGCACACGCCGCTGGCGCAGCGAGAGCAAGCTGCAAAAGCCCTCCGGGCTGCTGGACTGGGAAGCGCTGTGCGAACTGCAGCAGGCCTTGCTGGACCACCCCTCGGCCATCATCGTCTCCCCCGCCCCGCTGTTTGGCGTGAAGCTGATCGAAACCATCCAGCGCGTGTTCAGTTGGTGCGGCTATCCGCTGCTGGTGGACGCCGAGAACTGGATGGCGCACCGGGGGGCGGCGCAGGTGATCCTGAATATCTTCCGTCACTCGCGCACGCCAGGGCATTACGTGATCCTCTCGGGCGACGTGCACTATTCCTTCGTGTACGAGGTAATGATTCGTCACAAACGCGGCGCCCCGCACCTGTGGCAGATCACCAGCAGCGGCATCAAGAACGAATTCCCGCGCCGACTGCTCGATGTGTTCGACCGACTCAATCGCTGGCTCTATGCCCCACGATCACCGTTGAACTGGTTCACCAAGCGCCGCCTGATGCAGGTGGTGCCGCGTACACCCGCGCACAGCAAGGCCGGCGAGCGCCTGTGGAACAGCGCCGGGCTGGGCCAGGTGTTCTTCAACGCGCAGGGGCAGCCCGAGCGCATCTTCCAGCTCAACGCCAACGGCGCGCCGCCCACGGAGTTTCCCCGCGAGGCTGAATGAAAAGGTGAGTTCGGCGCCCGCTACAGGGCGCCAGGATCGATCAGGTCCGCTCCAGGGCGTTGACCAGGTCGTGGAAGGCTTCGCGGTTGGAGTCGTTCAGGCCCATGAGGATCTTGTGCGCTTCCAACACCTTGGCGCGCACTACCTCTTCGTTCTGGTCCTGGGACGGCAGATCGGTCAGGCACTCAGGGCACGGGATTGGACGATCGACGATGTTGAACACCTGATCGAAGCCCATCGACTGCAGAAGCCGGGTGATATCGGCATGGGTAGTCACCACCGTGGGCAGCAGGCCGACCTTCTGCCGCGACAGGATCGACAACTTGGCCAGCAGGCCCAGAGTGGTGCTGTCGATACTGTTGGTTTCGGTAAGATCGATGACGATCGCCGAGAAATTCAGCGCCGTGAAGATCTTTTCAATCGTTGCATCCAGCGCCGAACACAGGGTCAGACGCACTTCACCGACGAACTTCAGAACAAAGGTGCCATTCTGCTCGGCAAACTGGATTCTTCCAGTACTCATTGAAGGTTCCTGCTCAACACCATTAGGGCGATATCATCCGGCATCTCCCCAAGCGTAGCCAATTCGAATCGTTGGCGCAGCCCATCCAGGCTGCCACCTGCTGCCTTGATGATTTCAGGCAAGGCAGCCTCCTTATCTTTGAGTGTGTCGCCAGGCAAAAGGTCCAGAATGCCATCAGACAGCAATGTGAGGCTGAACTGCGGCGGCAACTCCAGAACGTGATCCTGGTAGGTGGCCTCGTCGAACAGCCCCACCGGCAGGCCGCGCCCTTCGAGGTACCGGGTGTCGTCCGGGGTGTACAGCACCGGCAACGGCAGATGGCCGCCGATGCTGTAGGTCATCAGGCCGGTGTGCTCGTCGATCACGCCGCCCACCATGGTCACGTGCTTGCCCAACCTGCAATTGATCAGGCCGCGGTTGATATGCCCGAGCACCTCGGACGGCTTGAACTCGGGCAAGGTGCCGGCGCGCTTGAATTCGAACAGCAGGCGCGTGGTCATGAACTTGAGCAGCACAGTCACGAACGCCGAGGAGGCACCATGGCCGGACACGTCGGCCAGGTAGAACGCCACGCGTCGCTCGTCGACACGAAAGTAATCGGTGAAATCGCCAGACAGGTACAGAGACGGAATGATCTGGTGTTCGAAACGCAGGTCTCCGGCCTTCCACGGGTTCTCCGGCAGCATGTTCATCTGCACCTGGCGCCCGGCAGTCTGGTCTTCCTGCAGCAGGTGCAGGCTGGCCTCCAGCTCACGGTTGGCGGTTTCGAGCTTGTCGCGGTAACGCTGGTTTTCCAGTACCAGATGCGCCCGATCCAACGCCCGGCGAACCGAGTGCTCCAGCACTGCCAGGTCTTCCAGGGGCTTGATCAGGTAGTCGGCAGCACCCAGGCGCAACGCTTCGACGGCATCGTTCATCACGCCCGCGCCCGACACCACGATCACCGGCAGGTCGGGGGCACACTCGGTAACCTGGCGAATCAGCTCCAGGCCGCCCATTTGCGGCATGCGCAGATCGCAGATCACCAGATCAGGCTGTTCCTGCTCGAAGACCTGGAGACCCTGCTGGCCGTTGCTTGCCTGCAGGACGCTGAAGCCGCTGTCTTCCAGGTAGGCGGCGAGGCTCGCACGCACTACATCGTCATCATCGATTATCAGCAGCGTTGCACTGTTTTTCTGCATGTGGGCAAACGGCGCCAGAAATAGGTTGGGGTAGGCGGCCAGGCAAAACGAGGCCCGCTTACTGGATTCACTTCTAGCCACTCTTGCATTTCAGGTGTAGGACAAAAGGCCTGCCCGGCAAATGTCAGAGGTGCCCTGTAAGGCGCAGACGGTACTCCCATCCGCCGGGGGTTTCAAGCATGCACCGATGGTCGCCTGTGCTCTTTACAGCACAAATCACCGGGAGTTATAAAAACCCCTTCTATCGCAACCCAATGGAAGGATGCAGGCATGAGCCAGAACCACGCCGACTATAGCGAGAAGCGTGATTTCATCAGGATGCGGGTAGATACCGACGTTACCCTGATACATGCCGAACAAGTGATTGCGGCGGTGTGCCTGGACCTCTCGAGCAGCGGCATGCAGGTACAGGCAGCGAAAACCTTTCAGGTTGGAGACAACCTCAGCGTCAGCATCGATTCGGACCACCCTTCACTCAAGGGCCTGCACGCCACAACGCAAGTGGTGTGGATTGCCGATCAGCCCCAGGGCCAGCAGAAGCTGGGCCTCAAGATCCTTGCGATGAGCTGAACAGCAGGCATGAAAAAGGCGGCCATGGCCGCCTTTTTCATGCATCACGATCAGAAATCGTCTTTTACATCCCCGTCCTTGACCTTGAACTCGCGGTTCTGCAGGTAGGCGTTGCGGATGAAGCTGTACTTGTCGCCACGGATCATCTTCTCGGCCGACAGCAGGCTGGCACGGGTGTCCACCACGTCCACCGCGATTGCGGTATTGCGGGTGGGCACATGGTCCATGTAGCGGTAGGGTTCGGTGTAGGTGTCCGGGTACTTGGCGATCGCATCGCGCACGGTGCTCGGCCCAAGCAGCGGCAGCATCACGTACGGGCCACTGCCTACACCCCAGTAGCCGAGGGTCTGGCCGAAGTCCTCGTCGCTGCGCTGCAGGCCCATCTTGGTACCCACATCGAAGAAGCCGGCCAGGCCGAAGGTGGTGTTGACGATCAACCGCGCGGTATCCACGCCGGCTGCGTGGGGCTTGAGCTGCAACACGTTGTTGGCAAGGTTGGTCACGTCACCGAGGTTGCGGAACATGTTGTGGATGCCGTCCTCGAGAAACTGCGGCGTCACCCACTGGTAGCCCTGGGCCAGCGGCTTGAGCGCGTAGGTATCGATCGTGTCGTTGAACCGGAAGATCGGCCGGTTGATGCTCTCCCACGGGTCTTCCTCGGTCGCCGCCTGGGCCAGTACCGGCGCCAGCAGCAGGCTCGCGCAGACACAGGCACGGGTCATACGATCGATCACGCCAGCACCGATCCCACGCATAAAATTTCTCCTAGGCAAACATTGCACTGCGCCGGCATCAGGCCGTCGACAGCCAAAAGGAAACAAGTATAAAGCCTCTCTGGCAGATTAGGCAGCTTCCTCCAACCTGCGTCGATATTTTGTGAAAGCCGCCTGAAGGTCATCAAAGCGTCACGCCACGGTCACACCCCGACGTTAGCCTTGCTGGTTATTTCAGGGACGTTGCCATGCCCCATTCCCCCGCCTTCACCGCCGTGCTGTTCGGCCTGCGCGGCTGCCTGGTCGACTTCGGCGCACGATGCCAGGCGCCCGGCAACGCACCGTCCAGGCCTACACCAGGCGCCCTGCCCGCCCTGCACTGGCTGCGGGAACACGGCGTGCCCTGTGCCTGGCTCGACGAACTGCCGGCTGCCCTGGGCCAGCACCTGAGCCAGGCGCTGCCCGCCTGGGTGCGCCGACCGGATACCACCGGCCACGCGCCCTGGCCCGCGCCGGATGCCTGCTGGCACGCCCTGATGCAGCTCAAGGCCGACCGGCTCGATGGCTGCGTTCTGGTCAGCGGCGAGCCGCGCCTGCTGCAGGCCGGGCTCAACGCCGGGCTGTGGACCGTGGGCCTGGCCTCGTGCGGCTCGCTGTGCGGGCTGGACGAGGCTACCTGGCAGGCACTGGAGGAACGCGAGCGCGAACTCAAGCGAGGCAAGGCTACCGTTCACCTGTTCGGGCTGGGGGTGCATTCGGTGATCGACCAGCTGGAACAACTGGCCGATTGCCTGGCCGATATCGGCCTGCGCCGCCTCAAGGGCGAAAAACCCTGATACAGGCACATTGATCAGGGTCATGCAAAGCGGCGCCGGGTGGATTAACCTGAACAGCGAGGCACGGACCTTTCGCCCGCGCGCGGGGTCCATGTCTGAGCCTATTCATAGAGGGAGAACACCCATGCCTGCCCGCGAACTTCAAGCGCAACTCGACGCCCTGCGCGAGCAACTGGAGCAAAACCCACCGCTCTCGGAACAGGAGCGTGTCGAGCTGCACGAACTGATGGCGCAGATCCAAGCAAAAATCGAACTGGAGGCCGTAACCCCGGACAACAACCTGGTCGACGGCGTCAACCTCGCCGTCGAACGTTTCGAGGTCGAGCACCCGGGCCTGACCGCCACCCTGCGCAACATCGTTCAGAGCCTGCAAAGCATGGGCATCTGAACCCCGCGGCAAAAACGAAAGCCCCGTCACACTGGACGGGGCTTTTTCGTTACTGGCGAACCAGGCGCAGGTTCTTCAGGGTGACCGGCCCGGTGCTGCGGTACGGGTTGATGTCCAGCCCGCCCCGGCGCACGTAGCGCGCATACACCGTGAGGGTCTCAGGGTTGAGCAGGCGCTTGAGGTCCAGGTAGATACGTTCCACGCATTGCTCGTGGAAGTCGGCATGCTGACGGAAGCTGATCAGGTAGGTCAGCAGGCTGGCATGGTCCAGCGCCGCGCCACGGTAATGGACGGTCACGCTGCCCCAGTCCGGCTGCCCGGTCACCGGGCAGTTGGATTTGAGCAGATGGCTGTGCAGGGTCTCTTCCACCACACGCTCGGCAGCGCAGCGCAGCAGCTCCGGTTGGGGCTGCTCGTAGTTGCTGATGCTGACCTCCAGGTCATCGATGCAGGTGCCCGGCAGCGCCATCACACCCTCGCGCTGAACCTCGGCCAGGCTGCGGATACGCACCCCTACCGGCTTGCCGGCTGCCGCAGACAGGTCCTTGACCAGACAGGCCTGCACCGCCTGCGCCGAGGCGAACTCGGTCTGGTTCAGCGAGTTCAGGTACAGCTTGAACGACTTGGACTCGATGATGGCCGGCGAATCGGCCGGGATGGCGAACTCGCCGATGGCCACCACCGGCTTGCCCGAAGGCAGCAGCCAGGACAGCTCGAAGCAGTTCCAGTAATCCACACCCGACCACGGCAACGTTTGCGCGGTGACCCCAAGCTCGGCCCATTTGGCTGCACGCGGGATGGGGAACAGCAGCGACGGCGTGTAGGTGCTGATGTATTCACTGGACTTGCCCAGTGGCGAATGTTCGGCGGCGGGATGCATGGCTCAAACCTGAAGGACGAAATTGGTCTAGTTTATCGGGTTTGCGCGCTGCATTGGTCATTTGGCGATAGTCAGCTTGCCCACCATGCCGGCCTGGTAATGCCCCGGCACGTTGCAGGCGAACTCGATCGGCGTGCTCTGGCTGAAGGTCCAGGTCAGTTCGGCGCGCTTGCCCGGCGCCACCATCACCATATTCGGGTCGTCATGCTGCATGCCGCCGCTACCCATCGCACCATGATCATCACCGCCATGATTCATGCCGCCATGTCCCATTGCAGAATGATCCATCTGCCCCTGCATGGCGAGCATCTCCTGCTGATGCCGGGCGTGCATGGCCGCATCCCCCAGGTTGAACTCGTGGGGCACCTGGCCGTTGTTCACCAGCACGAAACGCACCGTTTCGCCGGCCTTGACCTGCAGCGCGCGCGGCTCGAAGTACATGTCGCCCATCACGACCTCCACCGTGCGCGTGGCCTGCGCCGCCGCAGCCGGCTTGCCGAAGGCGTACTCGTGCCCGGGTGCCGCCAGCAGCGGCAGGCTCCACAGCGCCAGGGCGCTCGCGATCATCAAGTGTTTCATCGTGCATCCTCTATCATGTGCAAGCTCATGCCCCGCACTGTAGAAAACTGCCGCTGGCAACCACCTGACGAAAACATTACAACTTTGTCAGCTTTGCCCCGCGCACCCTGCCACAGGGTATAAACCCAGCCCCCAACGCTGCCGAGAAGCCCATGAAACTGTTGATCGTCGAAGACCAGCCCAAGACCGGCCTCTACCTGCGCCAGGGCCTCAACGAAGCCGGCTTCAGCACCGAACTGGCCACCGACGGCGATACCGGTCAGCACCTGGCCCTGAGCGGCGACTACGACCTGCTGATTCTCGACGTGATGCTCCCCGGGCGTGACGGCTGGCAGATTCTGCAGGCCGTGCGCGAGGCCGGCTTCGACACCCCGGTGCTGTTCCTCACGGCCCGCGATGCGGTAGAGGACCGCGTGCATGGCCTGGAACTGGGCGCCGACGACTACCTGATCAAACCCTTTGCGTTCTCCGAACTGCTGGCGCGGGTCCGCACCCTGCTGCGCCGCGGCGCCAGCCCGCCCCAGGAAACCACCCTGAACCTGGCCGACCTGCGCCTGGACCTGATTCGCCGCCGGGTGGAACGCGCCGGGGCACGCATCGACCTCACCGCCAAGGAGTTCGCCCTGCTCGAACTGCTGCTGCGCCGCCAAGGCGAGGTGCTGCCCAAATCGCTGATCGCCTCGCAGGTGTGGGACATGAACTTCGACAGCGACACCAACGTGATCGAAGTGGCGATCCGGCGCCTGCGTCTGAAGGTCGACGATGGCCACGACAACAAGCTGATCCACACCGTGCGCGGCATGGGCTACGTGCTCGAGGAGCGCCCGGCGTGATGCGCAGATTGTCCCTGGGCGCACGCCTGGCGCTGTTGTTCGCCGCCTGCACGGCGGCGGTGTCACTGGCGGCGGGGCTTCTGTTCAGCCGGGCCAGCGAGGCGCACTTCATCGAGCTCGATCAGCAGTTGCTCGACAGTCGTCTGTCGGTACTGCGCCAGGCGCTCGTTGGCGTGCACGACCGCCCGAGCCTGGCAGCGCGGCTACCGCTGCTGCGCGGCGAACTGAGCCACCAGGCCGACCTTGCACTGCGCATTCGTGGCAGCGACGGGGCGCAGTGGTTTGCCAGCCGCCCCGGCCTGCCTGACGCACCCGACACACCGGGCCTGAGCACCCTGCGCAGCGAGGGCATGGATTTTCGCAGCCTGTGCGTGGTGCTTGAAGGCGGCAGCCGGCTCACCCTGTTTCTGGATATCACCCACCACCAGCACTTTCTGCAACGCATGCAGCGCCTGATCTGGCTGACGATGGGCCTTTCGGCGCTGGCCACCGCGCTGCTCGGTGCCTGGGCCGTGCGCCGTGGCTTGCGTCCGCTGCGCCGGATGGGCGAGGTGGCAGCCGGCGTTTCGGCGCGCTCGCTGACCACACGCCTGCCCCAGGCCCAGATGCCGCCAGAGCTGGCGCAACTGGCCGGCACCATGAATGCCATGCTCGAACGTCTGGACGATGCCTTCCAGCGCCTGTCGGCCTTCTCGGCCGACATTGCCCACGAGCTGCGCACGCCGCTGTCCAACCTGCTGACCCACACCCAGGTCACCCTCACCCGCCCGCGCAGCCTGGAGGAGTATCGCGAGGCATTGCACGGCAACCTCGAGGAACTGCAATGGATGGCGCAACTGGTCAACGACATGCTGTACCTGGCCAAGGCCGACCACGGCTTGCTGATGCCCAATCGCGAGCCCCTGGCGCTGGACCAGGAGGCCGATGCCTTGATCGAGTACTACGCGCCATTGGCCGAGGATGCACAGATCAGCCTGAGCCGCGAAGGGCTGGCCGAGCTGACGGGAGACCGCAACATGCTGCGACGGGCCCTGTCCAACCTGCTGGACAACGCGCTGCGCTTTACCCCGGCACAGGGCGAGATACGGGTCGAGATTGCGCAGGGTGATGGCAGGGTTCGCCTGGTGGTGGCCAATCGCGGGGCGCCGATCGATGCAGCGCTATTGCCGCGGCTGTTCGACCGGTTCTACCGGGCCGACCCGGCACGCCGGGAAGGCAGCAGCGAACATGCGGGGCTGGGGCTGGCGATCACCCGTTCGATCGTGCAGGCGCACGGTGGGGTGATCAGTGCCGAATCGGCGCAGGGGTGGACGCGGTTCCTGATCGACTTGCCGGAACACAACGCAGCCCTGTAGGAGCCGGCGTTGCCGGCTCCTACAAGAGCGGTGGCATCACTCGTACCGCAAGGCGTACGCCGGCTCGACCTGCGAAGCACGCCACGCCGGATACAGGGTGGCCAGAAAGCTCATCACCAACCCCGCCGTGCAGATCAGCGCCACATCGCCCCATTGCAGTTCCGATGGCAGCGTACTGATGAAGTACACGTCCGAGGTAAAGATATGCTGCCCGCTGACCCGCTCCAGCCAGCCGACGATCTGGCTCACATTGAGCGCCGCGATCACGCCGAGCACACCACCGATCAAGGTGCCCACCACACCGATCAGGCTGCCCTGCACCATGAACGTACCCATTATCTGCGCCGGCGTCGCGCCGATGGTACGCAGGATGGCGATGTCCGCGCCCTTGTCGTTCACCACCATGATCAGGGTGGCGATGATGTTGAACGCCGCCACCGCAATGATCATCATCAGCAGCAGGCCGATCATGGTCTTTTCCATCTTCATGGCACTGAACAGGCTGCCCTGGGTGTGGGTCCAGTCATCGGCACGGTACTGCTCGCCCAGTTCGCCCACTATCGCCCTGGACACCTGCGGCGCGGCATACAGGTCCTTGACCTTGAGCCGCACGCCCTGCACCTGGTTTGGCGCCCAGCGCTGCATGCTCGCCGCATCGGCCATGTGGATCAGGCCCATGGAGCCATCCAGCTCGGCGCCCACCTTGAACACGCCGACCACGTTGAGGCGCTGCATGCGCGGGGTGATGCCGCCAGGCGCGGTGCTCACCTCGGGCACGATCAGGGTCAGCTTGTCACCGACCCTGAGGCCAAACCGACGCGCCGTCATCTCGCCTACCACCACGCCGAACTCGCCCGGCTTTAGGTCGTCGAGCCGGCCCTGAACGATGTGGTCGGCCACGATCGAGACCTTGCCTTCCTGCGCAGGGTCGATGCCGCTGATCTGGATCGGCTGCATCGCGCCCTTGTAGGAGAGCATGCCTTCCATCTCGGTCAGCGGCGCAGCGGCCAGCACTTCGGGGTTCTTCAACGCGGCATCGGCCACCGCCTGCCAGTTGTCCAGCGGCTGGGCGCCCAGCACGGCGGCATGCGGCACCATGCCCAGGATCCGCGCACTCATTTCACGCTGGAAGCCGTTCATCACCGACAGCACCACGATCATCGCCAGCACGCCCAGGGACAGGCCGATCATCGAGGTCATCGAGATGAACGAGATGAAATGGTTGCGGCGCTTGGCACGGGTGTAACGCGCACCGATGAAAATTGACAAGGGTCTGAACATGAACTGAAGCACCCAGGTAAAGAAAAGAGACAAGGGGCCCGCCATGCACGGCGGGCCACCTGTACTGCCAGGTCAGATCGAAACCAGACGCCCGTCTTCCAGGCGCAGCACACGGTCCATCTGCCGCGCCAGGTTGAGGTCGTGGGTCACCACCAGGAACGCGGTCTGCGAGGAGCTGCTCAGCTCCTGCATCAGGTCCTGGATGCCCTGTGCGGTGTGGTGGTCGAGGTTGCCGGTAGGCTCGTCGAGCATCACCAGCCCGGGCCGGTTGACCAGCGCCCGGGCAATCGCCACGCGCTGACGCTCGCCGCCGGACAGCTCGGATGGCTTGTGCGTCAGGCGATGGCCCAGGCCGACACGCGTGAGCAGCGCCTCGGCACGTTCGCGCGCCTCGGGGATCGGCGTGCGGCCGATCAGCAGCGGCATGCACACGTTCTCCAGCGCGGTGAACTCCGGCAGCAGGTGGTGGAACTGGTAGACGAAGCCCAGTGCGCGGTTGCGCAGCAGGCCACGTGCACGCTCGCCCAGCGCCGACAGTTCTTCACCGGCCAGCCATACGCTGCCCTGGGTCGGGGTATCGAGGCCACCCAGCAGGTTGAGCAAGGTACTCTTGCCCGACCCCGAACTGCCGACGATCGCCACGCGCTCACCCGGGTGCAGCTCCAGCTGCAGGCCCGACAACACTTGCACCGACTCCGGGCCTTCCTCGTAGGACTTGCCCAGGTTGCGGCAACTCAGCACTGCTTTATCACTCATGCCCAACTCACTCATAACGTAGCGCCTCCGCAGGCTGGGTGCGCGCCGCACGCCAGGCCGGATACAGGGTGGCGAGGAAACTCAGGACCAGCGCCGCACCGCAGACCATCCACACGTCTTCGGCCATGACCTGGGACGGCAGGTAGTCGATGAAGTACACGTCGGCGTTGAGGAACTTGTGCCCCATCAACCGCTCGAGGCCGGCAATCGCTGCACTCACGTTGAGCGCGGCGGCGATGCCGACCACGGCGCCGATCAGGGTGCCGACCACGCCGATCACGGTGCCCTGCACCATGAAGATGGCCATGATCTGACCCGGCGTGGAGCCCAGCGTGCGCAAGATGGCGATGTCGCCCTTCTTGTCGTTGACCACCATCACCAGGGTGGAAATGATGTTGAACGCCGCCACCGCGACAATCAGCAGCAACAGCAGGCCGATCATGGCTTTTTCCATGCGGATGGCCTGGTACAGGTTGCCGTGGCTGCGGGTCCAGTCACGGGCGTAGAACTCGTGCTCGCCCAGCTTCTGGGCGATGTTCCAGGCCTCGCGGGGTGCCTGGAACAGGTCGTCGAACTTCAGGCGCAGGCCCTGCACCTGGTCGGCCTTCCAGCGGTGCAGGCGCGACAGGTCCGACAGGTTGGTCAGGCCCAGGTAGCCGTCGATCTCGCCGGCGCCCACGTGGAAGATGCCGACCACGGTGAAGCGCTTCATGCGCGGGAACATGCCGGCCGGGGTCACGGTAACCTCGGGGGCGACGAAGGTCAGCTTGTCGCCGATGCCCACGCCCAGCTTGGCTGCGGCCTTGTCGCCGATCATGATGCCGAAGCTGCCCGGCGCCAGCGCGTCGAGCTTACCCTCGCGCACGAAGTCGTCGATGATCGACACCTTGCGCTCTTGCGCCGGGTCAATACCGTTGAGCAGCACCTTCTGTACCTTGCCGTCATGGGTCAGCAGGCCCTGCATCTGGGTGAACGGCGCCACCGCCAGCACCGCCGGGTTCTGCTTTACTGTATCGGCAAGGGCTGGCCAGTCGCTGATCGGCTGTCCGGTCTCGAGGGTGGCATGGGGCACCATGCCCAATACGCGGGTACGCATTTCATGATCGAAGCCATTCATCACCGACAGCACCACGATCATCACCACCACGCCCAGGGCGAGGCCGATCATCGAGGTCAGCGAAATGAACGAGACGAAGTGATTGCGACGTTTGGCACGGGTGTAACGCGTACCGATAAATACGAAAAGAGGTCTGAACATGTCGGGGCTTGTTCGGAGGAAAGAGGAACGTCCTTGTGGCGGGGCTTGAATAGCAGCTTTACACTCAGACCACCGCCGCTACCATGGGTTCGCCATGTCGACATTAGATGAAGAAGATCGCCGCGAATACTACCGTATCGAGGACAGGATCGCACTGGAAATTACCCCTCTGAGCGCCGCCGAGGCCTTGGGCGGCGAGTTGTTGCAAGATGCTTCACCACTCTTCAACCTGCTCAGCGAACTGCACCTGAGCGAGTTCGAGTCCCAGCACCTGCTGCGCCAGCTCAGTGACAAGGACCGCACCCTGGCAGCCTTTCTCAAGGCCCAGAACAAACGCATCGACCTGCTCAGCGCCGTGGTTGCGCAAACCCTGCTGGGGCAGATCGGCGAGGCGCGCCCGGTGACTCTCTCCGAAGGTGGCGTCGAGGTGCACCAGGCCCAGGCCATCACCGCCGGCAGCCGCGTCTCGGTGAAGATGGTGCTGATGCCCCAGGCCCTGGGCCTGCTGCTGCGGGCCAAGGTGACCCACTGCGACAAGGCCGCTGATGGCCTGTTCGACATCGGCGCCGAATTCGTCGAGATGACCGACGCCCAGCGCCAGTTGCTGGCGCGCTATATCCTGCAGAAACAGGCACTGCAACGCCGCCAGGCACTGGAACAGAACACCCCGCCTGCCTCCTGATTTTCCGTCTTGCTTGAAGGAACGAACGTGACCCTGATTTACGGCCACCGCGGCGCCAAGGGCGAAGCCCCCGAGAATACCCTGACCAGTTTCCAGCAATGCCTGAGCCACGGCGTTCGCCGTTGCGAGCTGGACCTGCACCTGTCCTCCGACAACGAGCTGATGGTCATTCATGACCCCAGCCTCAAGCGCACCACCGGCCGTGGCGGCAAGGTGGTGGAGCACAGCGCCGCCGACCTGGTGACCTACGATGCGCGCAAGGGCGGCCCAGGCTGGGTCAACCCCTGCCCGATTCCACGCCTGGAAGAGCTGTTCGAGAAATGTGATTTCGACCACTGGCAGCTGGAGGTCAAGAGTGCCTCGCGCACCCGCGCTGCCACCACGGTGCTGGCGATTCGCGAAATGGCCCAGCGCTTCGGCCTGCTGGACAAGGTCACCATCACCTCAAGCTCGCGGGAGGTGCTGGGCGCCGCCCTGGAGCTGACCCCGGACGTGTCCCGCGGGCTGGTCGCGGAATACACCTGGCTCGACCCGTTGAAGGTCGCGCAGAACTACGGTTGCGAACTGCTGGCGCTGAACTGGACGCACTGCACCCCCGAGCGCCTGGCCAAGGCCCAGCGTCAGGGGTTGCATGTGTCGGTGTGGACAGTCAACGAGCCGGCGCTGATGCTCCGACTCGCCGACTTCGGCGTAGACAGCCTGATTACAGACTTTCCCGGTTTGGCCAGCGCCACCCTCGAGAATCGCTGAAATCGGTCTCCCCGGCCGGCTCAGGCCACCGGCCGGAGCCGCTCAAAAAAGCCGGTTGAGACCGTCGTAGGCGGCAACCCGATAGGCTTCGGCCATGGTCGGGTAGTTGAAGGTGGTGTTGACGAAGTACTTCAACGTGTTCTGCTCGCCCGGCTGACCCATGATCGCCTGACCGATGTGCACGATCTCCGAGGCCTGGTAGCCGAAGCAGTGCACGCCGAGGATCTGCAGCGTCTCGCGGTGGAACAGGATCTTGAGCATGCCTTGCGGCTCGCCGGCGATCTGCGCCCGGGCCATGCCCTTGAAGAACGCCTTGCCCACTTCGTACGGCACCTTGGCCTGTGTCAGCTCCTGCTCGTTCTTGCCGATCGAGCTGATCTCCGGAATGGTGTAGATGCCGGTCGGCACGTCGTTGACGAAGCGCCAGCTGCCATTGTCGACGATGCTGCCTGCGGCCGAGCGGCCCTGGTCGTGGGCGGCACTGGCCAGGCTTGGCCAGCCGATCACGTCACCGGCGCCATAGATGTTCGGCACGCAGGTGCGGTAGGCCTCGTCCACTTCGATCTGGCCACGGCTGTTGACCTTCACGCCGATGTTTTCCAGGCCCAGGCGGTCGGTGTTGCCGGTACGCCCGTTGCACCACAGCAAGGCGTCGGCCTTGATCTTCTTGCCCGACTTCAGGTGCAGGATCACACCGTTGTCCAGGCCTTCGACGCGCTCGTACTCTTCGTTGTGGCGCACGGTGATGTTGTTGTTGCTGAAGTGATAGCTCAGGGCCTGGGAGATTTCCGAGTCCAGGAAGCTCAGCAGCTGGCCGCGGTTGTCCACCAGTTCCACCAGCACGCCCAGGCCGCTGAAGATCGAGGCGTACTCGCAGCCGATGACGCCGGCGCCGTACACGATCAGTTTGCGCGGGGTGTGACCCAGGCTCAGGATGGTGTCGCTATCGTAGATGCGCGGGTGGTGGAAATCGATATCGGCCGGGCGATACGGGCGCGAGCCGGTGGCGATGATGATGTGCTTGGCTACCAGCTTCTCGACCACACCGTTGGCGCAGACCACTTCGATGGTCTGCTCGTCGGCGAAGCTGCCGGTGCCGAAGAACACGTCAACGCGGTTGCGGGCGTAGTAGCCAGTGCGCGAGGCGACCTGCTTGGAGATGACCTTCTCGGCGCTTTTGAGCACGTCGGGGAAGGAGAACCAGCGCGGCTCACCGATGGCCCGGAACATCGGGTTGGTGTTGAACTGCATGATCTGGCGCACCGAGTGACGCAGGGCCTTGGACGGGATGGTGCCCAGATGGGTGCAGTTACCGCCGACCTGGCGACGGCTATCGACCATCGCTACCTTGCGTCCTGCTTTGGCGGCGTTCATTGCCGCCCCTTCTCCTGCCGGGCCGGAACCCAGCACCACTACGTCGTAGTTGTAGACAGCCATGCGTACTCCTTCAGAACAGGCCCGGACGCCAGATTGACCTCCGGGGCTACATCATGCCGCCATCGGCGCCATGCAAAAATTCGGGTGCAGTCTAATCAAGCTTGAACGCCGCGCACATTAACCCTTGGTCGCGTCGTAGGCTATTTTTCTCTGCACTACATGTAGGCCGCCTTGCTGGCGAAGCCTTTCATCTCCCCGCAATGCTGTTGAATGCTGGCGTGGCCCGGGAAACGAACCCACCCTCGACCCGATTCACGAACACTGCCGCAATCCGATGCTCGAGCGCGAAGCGCCAACCCTGCTCCGGGCCCAGGATCAGCAACAGGGTCGAGTACCCGTCAGCCATCAGCGCAGTGGGCGCCAGCACCGTCACCGCCGCCAACGCATGGGCCACCGGGGTGCCCAGGCGCGCATCGAAGGTATGCGAATAACGTTGGCCATTCTCCTCGAAATAATTGCGGTAGTCACCCGACGTGGACACCCCGTACCCCTCCAGCGGCAACACCTGCTGGGCTATCTGCAGATCGTCGCGCGGCAGTTCGAGTGCAATGCGCCAGGCACTGCCATCGGGCTTGCGCCCCATTGCCTTGAGCTCACCGGTAGCCTCCACCAGAAAGCTTTCGACCCCCAGGGCTTGCATACGTGCCACGATCAGGTCGACCGCATGCCCGGCGGCGATGCTGTTGAAGTCGACCTCGACGCCAGCGTCCTTGCACAGTTGCTGGCCTTCGATACGCAAGTGGGTATACCCCACCCGCTCGCGCACCTGCGCCAGCCGCCGGGCATCGGGCACCTTCTCTTCACGCGCCTGGGGGCCGAAGCCCCACAGGTCGAGCAGCGGCTCCACCGTGAGATCGAAGGCCCCGTCACTCTGGCGCGAGAGCTGCTCACCTACCCGCACAAGCTGCAGCACGTCGGCCGGCATCGCCTGGCAGCGGTGGGCGGGCAACTGGTTGAACTGCCCCACCAGTGAATCGCTGCGGTAGGTGGAGAAGCGCTGGTCGATGCCCTGCAGGATCGCCTCGACCTCCTGCTGCACCTGCCCAGGCGTCGGGCCGCCGGCCTTGCGCACGTACTGCACGGTGTAGCTGCTGCCCATGGTCGGGCCACTGATGCGCTCGATCGAATCCCTGTGCTCGCAACCGACCAGCAATGCCACCAGGGCAGGCAGCGCAGCCCATCCCTTTTTCACACGACGCCTCCTTTTCTGAAGCCCAAAAAAACGGGAACCCGCAGGCTCCCGTTCTTTCAACGCAACGTGATGCTTAGCGTGGGAACGCTGGCGGGTTGACCCCGGCCATGTCTTCCATCACGCGCACTACCTGGCAGCTGTAACCGAACTCGTTGTCGTACCAAACGTACAGTACAACGCGGTTGTCGTTGCAGATGGTGGCCTCGGCATCGACCACACCGGCGTGACGCGAGCCGACGAAGTCGCTGGAAACCACTTCCTGCGAGCTGACGAAGTCGATCTGCTTGTGCAGGTCCGAGTGCATGGCCATCTGGCGCAGGTACTCGTTGATCTCGTCGCGGCTGGTGGCCTTTTCCAGGTTCAGGTTCAGGATCGCCATCGAGACGTTCGGCGTCGGAACGCGGATCGCGTTACCGGTCAGCTTGCCCTTGAGCACTGGCAGCGCCTTGGCGGCGGCAGTGGCGGCGCCGGTCTCGGTGATGACCATGTTCAGCGCAGCGGAACGACCACGGCGGCTGCCCTTGTGGAAGTTGTCGATCAGGTTCTGGTCGTTGGTGTACGAGTGAACGGTTTCGACGTGACCGTTGACGATGCCGAACTTGTCGTTGACTGCCTTGAGCACCGGCACGATGGCGTTGGTGGTGCAGGAAGCCGCCGAGATGATCTTGTCGTCAGGGCTGATGTCGGCGTGGTTGATGCCGTGCACGATGTTCTTCAGCGCGCCCTTGCCCGGTGCGGTGAGGATAACGCGTGCGGCACCCGGGCAGGCCAGGTGCTGGCCCAGGCCGTCGGCATCGCGCCAGACGCCGGTGTTGTCGACCACCAGGGCGTTCTCGATACCGTACTGGGTATAGTCGACTTCGCTCGGGTTCTTCGCGTAGATAACCTGGATCAGGTTGCCGTTGGCGGTGATGGTGTTGTTTTCTTCGTCGATGGTGATGGTGCCATCGAACGGACCGTGCACCGAGTCGCGACGCAGCAGGCTGGCACGCTTGATCAGGTCGTTCTCGGCGCCCTTGCGTACCACGATGGCACGCAGGCGCAGGCCGTCGCCACCACCGGTCTTCTCGATCAGGATACGCGCCAGCAGACGGCCGATACGACCGAAGCCGTACAGGACCACGTCGGTGCCCTTGCGTGCGGAGGCGTTCTGCTGGCCAACCACGTCGGCCATTTCTTCACGCACGAACTGCTCGGCGCTGCGGCCGTTGCCTTCTTGCTTGAACTTGTTGGCCAGCTTGCCCAGGTCGACCGAAGCGGCGCCCAGCTTGAGCTCGCTCATGGCCTTGAGCAGCGGGAATGTCTCGTGGACAGACAGTTCGGTTTCGTCGGTCTGGCGATGACGGGCAAAGCGGTGGGCTTTGAGGATCGCGATCACCGAACGGTTGATCAGGCTACGGCCATAGATCGAGCTCACCACATTGTTATTGCGGTAGAGCTGACCGATAAGCGGGATCATCGCTTCTGCAAGCGCTTCACGATCGATCCACTCACCAAGACACTGGTCGGGCTTCTGAGTCACGGGAACCTTCCACATGTAGGGACAGAAAAAAGGGGCTACATTATGACGCCCCGCGTCGCTTCGAGCAATGAGCGCCTGTCGCCGGCGCCGCACGGCATGATCCGGGCCCCACATTCAGGCGGCTGAAACCTGACAGCAATGCCCCGCGCCCGGTACAATCGGCGTTTTGTCGCAACGCTTGGAGCTCGACCTCCCGTGCCTGTTCTGCGTCTACCTCACCTGCCGGCCAGTGCCGGCAAACACACCTGGGGCAACCTGCCCGGTGCCGCCCTGAGCCTGGCCATCGCCGAGGCCGCCAGCGCCGCGAAGCGCTTCACCCTGCTGCTGACCGCCGACAGCCAGAGCGCCGACCGGCTGGAGCAGGAGCTGCGTTTCTTCGCCCCGGAACTGGCCGTGCTGCCGTTCCCCGACTGGGAAACCCTGCCCTACGACCTGTTCTCGCCGCACCAGGACATCATTTCGCAGCGGATCGCCAGCCTGTACCGGTTGCCGGAGCTGGACCACGGCATCCTCGTGGTGCCGATCACCACCGCACTGCACCGCCTGGCGCCCACGCGCTTTCTGCTGGGCAGCAGCCTGGTGCTGGACATCGGCCAGAAGCTGGATGTGGAACAGATGCGCACGCGCCTGGAGGCCAGCGGCTACCGCTGCGTCGACACCGTGTACGAGCATGGCGAGTTCGCCGTGCGCGGTGCCCTGATCGACCTGTTCCCGATGGGCAGCAAGCTGCCGTACCGCATCGACCTGTTCGATGACGAGATCGAGACCCTGCGCACCTTCGACCCGGAGAGCCAGCGCTCGATCGACAAGGTCGACTCGGTACGCCTGCTGCCGGCCCGCGAGTTCCCGCTGCAAAAAGACGAAGTCACCCGCTTCAAAGCGCGCTTTCGCGAACGCTTCGACGTGGATTTTCGCCGCAGCCCGATCTTCCAGGACCTGAGCAGCGGTATCGTGCCGGCCGGCATCGAGTACTACCTGCCGCTGTTTTTCGAGGAAACCTCGACCCTGTTCGACTACTTGCCGGAAAACACCCAGGTGTTCTCCCTGCCCGGCGTGGAACAGGCCGCCGAGCACTTCTGGAGCGATGTACGCAACCGCTATGAAGAGCGGCGCATCGACCCTAACCGCCCTCTGCTGCCGCCTGCCGAGCTGTTCATGCCGGTGGAAGACTGCTTCGCCCGGCTCAAGGGCTGGCCACGGGTGGTGGTCAGCCAGGACGACATCGACGCCGGCCCCGGCCGCGAGCGCTTTGCCGCGCAGACGCTGCCCAACCTCGCCATCGAAGCCAAGGCCAACCAGCCCCTGGCGGCGCTGTCGGGGTTTCTCGAGCAATTCCCCGGCCGCGTGCTGTTCACCGCCGAATCGGCCGGGCGCCGCGAAGTGCTGCTGGAACTGCTCGAACGCCTGAAACTGCGCCCGCAAACCGTCGATGGCTGGCACGAGTTCGTCGCCAGCAAGCAGCGCCTGGCAATCACCATCGCACCACTGGACGACGGCCTGCTGCTGGACGATCCGGCCCTGGCTCTGGTTGCCGAGAGCCCGCTGTTCGGCCAGCGCGTGATGCAGCGTCGGCGCCGCGAAAAGCGCAGCGACGTCAACAACGACGCGGTGATCAAGAACCTTACCGAGCTGCGCGAAGGCGCCCCGGTGGTGCATATCGACCATGGCGTGGGCCGCTACCTGGGCCTGGCGACACTGGAGATCGACGGCCAGGCCGCCGAGTTTCTCACCCTTGAATACGCCGAAGGCGCCAAGCTGTACGTGCCGGTGGCCAACCTGCACCTGATCGCGCGCTACACCGGCAGCGACGATGCGCTGGCACCGCTGCACCGTCTGGGCTCCGAGACCTGGCAGAAGGCCAAGCGCAAGGCAGCCGAACAAGTGCGCGACGTGGCTGCCGAGCTGCTCGACATCTATGCCCGGCGCGCCGCGCGCAAGGGCTATGCGTTTGCCGACCCGTCGGTGGACTACGCCACCTTCAGTGCCGGCTTCCCGTTCGAGGAAACCCCGGACCAGCAGTCGGCCATCGAAGCGGTACGCGAGGACATGCTCGCCGCCAAGCCGATGGACCGCCTGGTGTGCGGCGATGTCGGCTTCGGCAAGACCGAAGTGGCCATGCGCGCCGCCTTCATCGCCGTGCACGGCGGGCGCCAGGTCGCGATCCTGGTGCCCACCACCCTGCTCGCCCAGCAGCACTACAACAGTTTCCGCGACCGCTTTGCCGACTGGCCGGTAACTGTCGAAGTGATGAGCCGCTTCAAGTCGGCCAAGGAAGTCGGTGCCGCCGTGGCGGACCTTGCCGAAGGCAAGATCGACATCGTCATCGGTACCCACAAGCTGCTGCAGGACGACGTCAAGTTCAAGGACCTGGGCCTGGTCATCATCGACGAGGAACACCGGTTCGGCGTGCGCCAGAAAGAGCAGCTCAAGGCGCTGCGCAGCGAAGTCGACATCCTGACCCTGACCGCCACGCCGATCCCGCGCACGCTGAACATGGCGGTGGCGGGCATGCGCGACCTGTCGATCATCGCCACCCCGCCGGCACGCCGGCTGTCGGTGCGCACCTTCGTGATGGAGCAGAACAAGAGCACCATCAAGGAGGCGCTGCTGCGCGAACTGCTGCGTGGCGGCCAGGTGTACTACCTGCACAACGACGTGAAGAGCATCGAGAAGTGCGCCGCCGACCTCGCCGAACTGGTACCCGAGGCGCGCATCGGTATCGGCCACGGGCAGATGCGCGAACGCGAACTCGAACAGGTGATGAGCGACTTCTACCACAAGCGCTTCAACGTGCTGATCGCCTCGACCATCATCGAGACCGGCATCGACGTGCCCAGCGCCAACACCATCATCATCGAGCGTGCCGACAAGTTCGGTCTGGCCCAGTTGCACCAGTTGCGCGGCCGCGTGGGGCGCAGCCACCACCAGGCGTATGCCTACCTGCTGACGCCCCCACGCCAGCAGATCACCCCCGACGCCGAAAAGCGCCTGGAGGCCATCGCCAATACCCAGGACCTGGGCGCAGGCTTCGTGCTGGCCACCAACGACCTGGAGATCCGCGGCGCCGGCGAACTGCTGGGTGAAGGCCAGAGCGGGCAGATCCAGGCGGTGGGCTTCACCCTCTACATGGAAATGCTCGAACGCGCCGTCAAGGCGATTCGCAAGGGCACCCAGCCCAACCTCGACCAGCCCCTGGGCGGCGGCCCGGAGATCAACCTGCGCGTACCGGCACTGATCCCCGAGGACTACCTGCCCGACGTGCATGCGCGCCTGATCCTGTACAAGCGCATCGCCTCGGCGGTGGACGAAGATGGCCTGAAGGATCTGCAGGTGGAGATGATCGACCGTTTCGGGCTGCTGCCCGAGCCGACCAAGAACCTGGTGCGCCTGACCCTGCTCAAGCTGCAGGCCGAGAAGCTGGGCATCAAGAAGGTCGACGCCGGCCCGCAAGGCGGACGGGTGGAATTCGAGGCCGAGACCCCGGTCGACCCGCTGGTGCTGATCAAGCTGATCCAGGGCCAGCCCAAGCGCTACAAGTTCGAAGGCGCGACGATGTTCAAGTTCATGGTGCCCATGGAACGCGCCGATGAACGCTTTACTACAGTGGAGGCGCTGTTCGAACGACTCGCCCCGAAACCCGCTTGAAGGATGATCCATGCGTGCAATTCGTAGCTTGACCCTGCTGCTGGCGCTGATTGCGCCGGCCGCCTTTGCCGACAGCCAGTACCAGGTCGAGATGTTCCTGCTGCGCCAGAATGCGGTGCCCGCGATCACCAGCCAGTTCGCCCCGGAAGACTGGCGCCAGGGCGCCAAGGCCCCCAGCGACTACGACGTGCGCAAGCCGGTGCTGACCGCACAGGCCGAAAAGCTGGCCGCCGACAGCAACTACACCGTGCTGCTGCACAAGGCCTGGCAGCAGCAGGTAGGCAGCGAACCGTCGCGGGTTGCCATCAGCGAGGGCCAGGAGCAGTTCGGCCACTTCCCGGTCGAAGGCAATGTCAGCCTCAGGCAGGGCCGTTTCATCGAAGTGCAGGCCAATTTCTGGGTCAACCAGCTCGATGGCAATGGCAGCGTGATCCAGAGCGAACAGCTCAGGCAGGTCAACAGCACGGTGAAGAACAACGAACTGACCTTCCTCGATGGCGGGCACCTGGCGGTCCTGTTCAAAGTGATCGCCGCCGGCACACGCACCACCTCTCCTGCTGAAGCGGAGATGATGGAACAGTAGAGCCATGTCGACCACACTGCAGCGCGCGCTCAAGAGCAAGCTCTGGCGCGAACAATTCGGCCCCAAGACCCTCACCCGAGGGCTTGACTATGCAGACAACAAGCGCGTCAGGCTCGTTTCGGTTGACGACAAGGGCGCGACCACCCTGTGCCACGGGTCCGGCGGCAACCTCTACCGGCAGACCCTGCTGATCGAAGGCGACGTTCACCCCCTCCTGATCGCCACCTGCAGCTGCCCTGTCCGCCAGAACTGCAAGCATTGCGCAGCGGCGCTGTACACCCTGACGGAGCGGCTGACGGCCAACGACTTTCCGCCGCCTCCAGCCACGGCGACCTACCAGAACCAGGTCATCGAAAATGTACCGGCTGTTGCGCACCTCACCCTGGGCAGCTACGAATTCACCGCCTACATGCCCAAGACCGGCAAGATGCAGCGCCAGTTGCAACACCGTGCGGCACTGGCGTTCACCTATGACGGGCAGCGCACCAGCGACAAGAGCAGCAGCGAAGTCATCCGTATCGACGGCAACGTCCGCCAGCGTATCCAGCGTCAGCCAGACGCCGAAAAGGCGCTGCGCCAGACCTTGAAGAAAATGGGCTTCAGCGTTGCCACGCGCCAGAGCAAGGCATTGCCCGACAGCGCCGGCGAAATGCTGCAGATGGCCGACGACCAGGCCTGGCTGCAGTTCGCCCGCACCGGCATCGATACCCTGCGTGCAGCCGGCTGGGAGGTGGAAGTGAGGCCCGACTTCGCCTTCAACCTGCATGACATCGACGACTGGTACGCCGATGTCGAGGAAGCGCCGGGGCGCGAATGGTTCGACCTGGAGCTGGGCATCGTGGTCAACGGCCAGCGCCACAGCCTGCTGCCGATCGTGCTGCACCTGCTGCGCAGCAACCCCGAACTGCTGCGCCCCAGCGAACTGGCCCGGCGCAGCGACGACGAGCACCTGCTGATCGACCTGAACCGCGCCCGCCATGACAGCCCGGCGCTGCGCGTGGCCTTGCCCTACGCACGCATCAAGCCGCTGATGGCCACCCTGGGCGAGCTGTACCTGGGCAATGACAGCGGGCCTTCGCTGCGCCTGGCAGCGCCGGATGCCGCGCGCCTGAGCAGCATCGACGACATGGCGCTGACCTGGCGCGGCGGCGACCGGGTACGCGACTTTGCCCGCCGCCTGCGCGAGTCCAGGCGTACCGACATCGCCGCCCCCGAGGGCCTGAACGCCACGCTGCGACCCTACCAGCTCGAAGGCCTGAACTGGTTGCAGACCCTGCGCGAACTGGAGGTCGGCGGGATCCTGGGCGACGACATGGGCCTGGGCAAGACCCTGCAGACCCTGGCGCACCTGCTCACCGAAAAGAACGCGGGGCGCCTGCAGCGCCCTGCCCTGGCCGTGATGCCGACCAGCCTGATCCCCAACTGGCTCGACGAAGCGCAGCACTTCACCCCGCAGCTGCGCGTGCTGGCCCTGCATGGCCCCGGCCGCACCCGACACTTCGCCGACCTTGACCAGTACGACCTGGTACTGACCACCTACGCCCTGCTGCCCCGCGACCTGGCTCACTTCACCGCGCAGCCCTGGCACCTGCTGATTCTGGATGAAGCGCAGAACATCAAGAACGCCAACAGCAAGGCCGCCGAAGCGGCGCGCGAGATCCAGGCCAACCAGCGCCTGTGCCTGACCGGCACACCGATGGAAAACAACCTGGGCGAACTGTGGTCGATCTTCCACTTCCTGCTACCCGGATGGCTGGGCGACAGCAAGGCCTTCAGCCGCGACTACCGCACCCCTGTCGAACGCCATGGCGACGTCGAGCGCATGGCGCATCTTGCCGCGCGCATCAAGCCATTCCTGCTGCGCCGCACCAAGGAACAGGTGGCCCGCGAACTGCCGGCCAAGACCGAGATCGTGCATTGGGTGGAGCTGAGCGACGCGCAGCGCGACACCTACGAAACGGTGCGGGTGGCGATGGACAGGAAGGTCCGCGAGGAAATCACCCGCAACGGCGCGGCACGCAGCCAGATCGTGATTCTGGATGCGTTGCTCAAGCTGCGTCAGGTGTGCTGCGATCTGCGCCTGGTCAAAAGCATTGCGCCAAGAACCACCCATTCGGACAAGGGCAAGCTGGGCAGCCTGATGCAGATGCTCGACGAACTGCTCAGCGAAGGGCGACGCATCCTGCTGTTCTCGCAGTTCACCTCGATGCTCGAACTGATCGAGCAGGAGCTGCACAAGCGTGGCGTCCGCTACAGCCTGCTGACCGGTGAAACCCGCGACCGGCGCACCCCGGTGCAGCAGTTCCAGAGCCTGCAGACGCCACTGTTTCTGATCAGCCTCAAAGCGGGCGGCACCGGCCTCAACCTCACCGCGGCCGACACGGTGATCCACTATGACCCGTGGTGGAACCCGGCCACCGAAAACCAGGCCACCGACCGCGCCTACCGCATCGGCCAGGACAAGCCGGTGTTCGTCTACAAGCTGATTACACGGGGCACGGTGGAAGAGAAGATCCAGAAGTTGCAACAGGAGAAGGCAGCGCTGGCTGCAGGCTTGCTGGAGGGGCGTCAGGCGGGGGACTGGAAGCTGGCGGATGAAGACATTGATGCGCTGTTTGCGCCGTTGCCCGGGAAGCGGCAGGCCGCGAAAACTAGTTGAGCCTTTCGCCGGCAAGGCCGGCTCCTACAGGTATCGCAGCACCTGCAGGAGCCAGCCTTGCCGGCGCAGGACCTCAGTCGATCAGTTGTGCATCCTTCAGCGCGCCAAGCGCCTCCAGCCAGCGGGGCTGCTGGCGGTAATCGGTACGCGCAAAACCCTGCCCGCGCATCTGCGCGATCCGCGGCGACGGCCTCACCCTCAACCGCTGCGCCGCGGACAACGCAAGCTCGGCAGCCGCCCGATCATTGCACACCAGGCCCATGTCGCAACCGGCACTCAGCGCCGCCTCGATACGGCTGGCGGCGTCCCCCACCACATGCGCACCGGCCATCGACAGGTCATCGCTGAAGATCACCCCGTCAAAGCCCAGCTCGCCACGCAGAATCTCCTGCAGCCAGCGCCGCGAGAAGCCGGCCGGCTGGTTATCGACCTGTGGATAGATCACGTGCGCGGGCATCACCGCCGCCAGCTGCCCGCTCAGGCGCGTGAACGGCACCAGGTCGGCTGCGCGGATCTGCTCCAGGCTGCGCTCGTCGGTGGGTATCGCCACATGCGAATCCGCCTCGGCCCAGCCATGCCCCGGGAAGTGCTTGCCGCAGGCCGCCATGCCCGCCGCGTTCATGCCGCGAATGAAGGCACCGGCAAGCAAGGTGGCGCGCTGCGGGTCACCCTCGAAGGCGCGACTGCCAACCACCGCGCTGCGCTGGTGGTCAAGGTCCAGCACCGGGGCAAAGCTCAAGTCGAGCCCTACCGCCAGCACTTCGGTTGCCATCAGCCAGCCGCAGTGTTCGGCCAGGCGCTCGGCATTGGGGTTGTCTGCAATCGCACGCATCGCGGGCAAGCGCACGAAGCCCTGGCGCAGGCGCTGTACGCGACCACCCTCCTGGTCCACGGCCAGGATCAGGTCCGGGCGCACGGCACGGATAGACGCACTCAGTTCGCGCACCTGGCGCGGGCATTCGATGTTGCGGGCAAAGATGATCAGGCCGGCCACTTCGGGCTGACGCAGCAGGTGGCGGTCTTCGGCAGTCAGCCAGGTGCCGGCCACGTCGACCATCAGGGAGCCTTGCAGGCGGGTACTCATAAATGATCCTTCAGTTGAGGGGCGCGCTCGCCCACTGGGGGCAGGCGGCTTCTTCGATCTGTACCGGGCAATGCACAGGCACCCGGTCGAACAGCGCTACCAGGTCGGCGTTGCGCAGGCGTATGCAGCCGTGGGACAACGGCACACCCATGGGTTCGCTGTCGGGCGTGCCGTGCAGGTAGATATAGCGGCGGAACGTATCCACCGGCCCGAGGCGGTTGCGCCCCGGCTCGCGACCGCTGAGCCAGAGAATGCGCGAGAGGATCCAGTCGCGCCCAGGGAACTGCGCGTGCAGGTCGGGCGTCCAGACCTCGCCGGTCCAGCGACGCCCGCGCAGCACCGCGCCCTGGGGCAAGCCCGCGCCGATCTTCGCACGCACCTGATGCAGCCCGCGCGGTGTACAACCGGAGCCGTTGTGCTCGCCCGGGCCATTGAGTGCGGTGGACACCGCAAGACGCACCGCCAGTCGCCCCTGGGCGAACCCATAAAGGCACTGGTCGGCGATGGAAATGTGCAGCAAATCGAGAATAGGCATGGGCGCTAGCTTAGCCGAAGCCGGCTGTGCCGCCCAGCCGGGGAATCAGGCCTTTGCCGGCACCGGGGCGTGGCTGGTCTTGCTGCGCGGACGCAACTGCGCCGCCGCCATCGCCTCGTCCGTGACCCCGCTGTCGGCACGCATGCCGGCGGCCAGGAACGGCACCATCAGGCGCATGACCTGCTCGATCGAGGTATTGACCCCGAAATCGGTCTCGGCAATCGCGCGCAGGGCCTTGATGCCCGACATGCTGAACGCTGCAGCGCCGAGCATGAAATGCACGCGCCAGAACAGTTCAAGGGGAGGAATCTGCGGCGCGGCCTCGTTGACCAGCAGCATGTAGCGGCGGAACACCTTGCCGTACATGTCTTCGAGGTAACGACGCAAGTGGCCCTGGCTCTGGCTGAAGGCCAGGCCCAGCAGGCGCATGAAGATCGACAGGTCATTGCCGCTGCGCGGCTGCACCACCAGCGCCTGCTCGACCAGCATCTCCAGCAGTTCTTCAAGGCTGGGCTTGTGCTCGGGGCGCGCCTGGCGCCGCTCGAGCTCACGCTCCAGGCTCTGGCAGAACGGCCCTAGAAAACGCGAGAAGACCGCCTGAATCAGCGCCTTCTTCGAACCGAAATGGTAGTTCACCGCCGCCAGGTTGACGCCGGCCTTGCTGGTGATCAGCCGCAATGAGGTTTCGGCGAAACCTTTTTCCGCGAACAGCTGCTCGGCAGCATCGAGAATGCGTTCAACGGTTTCCGACTGGGCCATGACTACTCCGCGAGACAAACACTTGTTTGAAACATACGTTTCAAGGCAGGGTTCTGTCAAGTACGCACGGGCGTTTTGTGCCCGGCCGGTCATGGTATTGAAGGCAGCGACAAGCCACAAGCCGGAAGCGGCAGGCAGCTGCGGGCATGCCTGAAGCTTGCCGCTTGTAGCTTGCCGCTATCACTGTATATAATCCCAGTCACTGTATAAAAAGACAGAGCGATCGACATGCTAAAACTGACGCCACGCCAAGCTGAGATTCTGGCTTTCATCAAGCGCTGCCTCGAAGACAACGGCTTCCCGCCCACCCGCGCGGAAATCGCCCAGGAACTGGGGTTCAAATCCCCCAACGCCGCCGAAGAGCATCTGAAGGCACTGGCCCGCAAGGGTGCAATCGAGATGACCCCTGGTGCCTCGCGCGGCATCCGCATTCCGGGGCTCGAGAGCAAGCCCGATGAAAACGCCCTGCCCATCATTGGCCGCGTGGCCGCGGGTGCCCCTATCCTCGCCCAGCAGCACATCGAGGAATCCTGCGCCATCAACCCGGCCTTCTTCCACCCCCGCGCCGACTACCTGCTGCGCGTGCACGGCATGAGCATGAAGGACGTCGGCATCGTCGACGGCGACCTGCTGGCCGTACACACCTGCCGCGAAGCGCGCAATGGTCAGATCGTCGTAGCCCGCCTGGGTGACGAAGTCACGGTCAAGCGCTTCAAACGGGAAGGCAACAAGGTCTGGCTGATCGCCGAGAACCCCGAATTCGCCCCTATCGAAGTCAACCTGAAAGAGCAGGACCTGGTCATCGAGGGCTTGAGCGTCGGCGTTATCCGCCGCTAATAAGGAGGCGTCATGCAGTTCCCCCACGTACCACAGCAAGCACAGTTGCCCTTGTTCGAAGCATTCCTGGCCCAGCCGGTACTGCCGCGGGTCAAAACCAGGCAGCCCGCCCGGCAAAGCAACAAGCCTCAGGCATTCAGCGAGCTGTCCTTGCGTGGCGCGCTGGAGCACTGCCAAAGCCTGCTGGCACCGGTGCTACGCGACCTGAGCGAACTGAGTGAAGAGCATGACGCCCGCTGGCTTACCCTGATCGCCCCACCCGGTAGCCTCACCCAGGCCTGGCTGAGGGACGCAGGGCTCAACCGCGAACGCATACTGCTGCTGCAGCCTCGCGGCAACCAGAGTGCGCTGCAACTGGCCTGTGATGCCCTGCGCCTGGGGCGCAGCCATACGGTGGTCACCTGGTTCAATCCGGTCAGCAACGGCGCCCGCCTGCAACTGACCAATGCTGCCCGTGCGGGTGACGCACAAAGCCTGAATATCCGCCTGGGCTGATACTCGCTGAACGCTCGAAGGGTATGCAGCAGGCTTCCTCAGGACGAGGAAGCCGGATACTGACGGTCAGTGCAGAACCCGTGGGCCTGCATGTTCCTGTTCGATCTCGCCTTCAACCAATTTGCCGGCCATCTGCACACCAACGCTGAGCATGGCCTTGGCCACCTCGACGTGTTGGCCCTGCAGGAACGCCTTGGCATCTTCCGAAAAATCCAGGGTTACCAACGACCCCTCGTCCTCGGCGCGGCGCAACTCGATGCGACCGTCAGGCAACTCTACAATTTCTAGAAAGGACGTGGGCATAAAAGACTGTTCTCCAGTAAAGGCCGGCATTGTACCAGCCACTGGCAGGATCAGCACTCACTCAGACCTTCGCGAAAACGCACCACGAGGCGTTTGAGATTCTGCCGCCAGCCCTCCAGTTCTTCGCGCGACAGCGCTGGCGCCTCGGGTTCATCCAGGCTCACGGCCTGAATCAACGGTTGGGTCACATCACCTTTGGGCGCCTTGGTCGCGACAGGTGGTCGGAACAAATCGGCATAAGCCCTGAGCAGTTGCGCCAGCCAGGTTTCAGGCTGCTCGGCGAGTTCGACCAGTTCAGCCAGCTCGGGAATGGCGATGGTCGCCAGTACTTCACGGCTCAGCAGTTGCTCGGCACGCAGCGCGGTTGCCTGGGGCAAGCGATAATAGCCACCGATCTCATGACACAGCCCCAACAGCGCACCATACAGGTGAAACAGCGCAGACTCCCGCTCGGCCTGGGTCTGCGCCTGGGCGTTCATGGCGCGACTGTCCTGCGCCTTGCCCAGTGCCTCCAGGGCCAGACCGGCGAAATAGATCTTCTGGTTGGTACGGGTATAGAGTTCCTGGGCCATCGAGGCGCGCTCCGAGGGAGTGTGAGGCGGGGGCTCAGTTTCTGTGATGGATCGCAGGCGCGCAAGCTGAATCACCGCAGGCGTGAGGCTCAACCGCCCTTGCGGTCATCGTTGCGCGGCAAACCGCCAACCGTGGTTGCAGCCGACTCTTTCGACGTGGCCGGGGTGACCGGGCCGTAGATCTTTTCGACGCGCAGGCGGCCACGCTGCCACGCGGGATGAAAGTGCCGCCAGTGTGCGTCCTGAGCCGCGGCCAGCAGCTCATGGTCGCCCCGCGTGTCGCCCCAGGCGCGCATGCGGTACTGCGTCAGCACTCCGTAAACCGCCTCCAGGCGCAGAACCTTGGCTTCGCAGCGGCAATTGTCGCCACTGATCCTGCCGGTCAGCACGCCATCGATCACTTCCAGCTCGGTACCGATCAGCTTGATGCCCAACTGTTCGGCAAAGGGCTTGAGCACCAGCGCCGGCGATGCCGAACAGATCGTCACCTCGGCACCAGAGGCCAGTTCCTGTTCCACCGAAATCACGCCCTGCGGGCGCATGAGCCGGGCCCACGCCTGCGACTTGAACGCCACCGCCTTCTGCGCGACCCATTGCTCTTTCACACCCGCAAGAAACGTCTGGATCAACTGGGCCTTGAGTTCATCGCGGCTGATCCGCCGCCCCATATAGCGCAGGCTTGGCCAGATCATCCGCAGCATGCGGCGAGCAAAAAAGCCGTTGCCGAAAGCGAACCTCAAAAAAGGTACAAAGCTGTCACGGCGGGTCAGCGTGCCATCGAAATCGAATACCGACAGGATTCTGGCCGACTGCGGCCCTGCTTCCAACATTTCCTGACTCATCTGCTTGCCTCTGCTCGATGGTGTACAGCCCTGGCGGAGAAACGTCCCGATCAAACCTCACAACCGTTCGCTGACCTGACTAAAAAAAAGGCTGCGTCCAGGATCACCAGATGCAGCCTCTTGTAGCCGATTCTATCGCTTAGCGCTTGTCTTCCACCTTCCACGCCTTGCCGTCATAGAACGCTCGCCAGCCGGTCGGCTTGCCGTCGACCTCGGTCTGCACATACTGCTCCTTGGTCTTGCGGCTGTAGCGGATCACCGTAGGGCGACCGTCCGGGTCCTTCTTCGGCGCTTCACAGAGGAAGTGATACTTCGGATCGATCTCGTCCTTGTGCGGCACGATCTCCATCACCAGGGGGGCGCGGGTCTCGCGGTTCTTCGGGAACTGGCTGGCGGCCAGGAACAGGCCCGAAGCCCCGTCACGCAACACATAGGTGTCGTTGACCTTCTCGCACTTGAGCTCCGGCATCTTCACCGCGTCCATCTTCGGCGGCGCCGCCTCGCCGCTCTTGAGCAGCTTGCGGGTGTTCTTGCACTCCGGGTTGGTACAGCCGAAGAACTTGCCGAAACGACCGGTCTTGAGCTGCATCTCGCTGCCGCACTTGTCACACTCAAGGCTCGGACCCTCGTAGCCCTTGATGCGGTAGCTGCCTTCCTCGATCTCGTAACCCGTGCAATCGGGGTTGTTGCCGCAGATGTGCAGCTTGTGTTTCTCGTCGAGCAGGTAGGCGTCCATCGCCGTGGCGCAGATCGGGCAGCGGTGCTTGCCCAACAGCACGCGCGACTCGGACTCGCCCTCGTCGTCGGCGGCAATCTCGTCACCTGGCACCAGGTTCACGGTGGCCTTGCAACGCTCTTTGGGCGGCAGGCTGTAGCCCGAGCAACCGAGGAACACACCCGTGGAGGCTGTGCGGATCATCATGTGCCTGCCGCATTCCTTGCAGGCAATGTTGGTCGGGGTCGGCTGGTTGGCACGCATGCCCTTTTCGGCATCTTCAGCCAGTTGCAGCTTCTTGCTGAAGTCGCCGTAGAACTCGTCCAGCACGTTTTTCCAGTCGCGCTCGCCCTGGGCCACATCGTCGAGGTTCTCTTCCATGCCGGCGGTGAAGCCGTAGTCCATCAGGTTGGAAAAGCTCTCGGACAGACGCTCGGTCACGATGTCGCCCATCTTCTCGGAGTAGAAGCGGCGGTTGTGCAGGGTCACATAGCCACGGTCCTGGATGGTGGAGATGATCGCCGCGTAGGTGGATGGGCGACCGATACCGCGTTTTTCCATTTCCTTGACCAGGCTCGCTTCCGAGAAACGTGCCGGCGGCTTGGTGAAGTGCTGGCTCGGGTCGAGCTTGATGAGCTTGAGCACTTCGCCCTGGTTCATTTCCGGCAGTACATCGTCATCGCCCGGCTTGCTCTGCTGCGGCAACACACGGGTGTAACCGTCGAACTTGAGGATACGGCCCTTGGCACGCAACTCGAACTCGCCCGCCGTGACGCTGACGGTGGTCGACAGGTACTGCGCCGGCGGCATCTGGCAGGCCAGGAACTGGCGCCAGATCAGCTCGTACAGGCGCTCGGCATCACGCTCCATGCCGCTGAGCTTGGTCGGGTGCGTGGCCACGTCCGAAGGTCGGATCGCTTCGTGCGCTTCCTGTGCGCCTTCCTTGCTGCCGTAGACGATCGGCGCTTCTGGCAGGTACTTCTTGCCGAACTCGCTTTCGATGTAGCTGCGCGCCATTTCCACCGCATCGACCGAAAGGTTGGTCGAGTCGGTACGCATGTAGGTGATGTAGCCGGCTTCGTACAGGCGCTGGGCCATCATCATGGTCTTCTTCACGCCGAAGCCGAGGCGATTGCTCGCCGCCTGCTGCAGGGTCGAGGTGATGAACGGCGCCGAGGGCTTGCTGCTGGTCGGGCGGTCTTCACGCTTGGCAATGGTGTAGCTGGAAGCCTTGAGCTTCTCCAGCGCGGCCATGGCCTGGGCTTCGTTGAGCGGCTTGAAGGCCTCGCCGTTCTGGCGAGCCACCTCGAAGCGCACCTTGGCGTCCTTGGCAGTACCCAGGTCGGCGTGCACTTCCCAGTACTCTTCGGGGATGAACGCGCGAATCTCGCGCTCACGCTCCACCACCAGCTTCACGGCCACCGACTGCACCCGGCCGGCCGACAGGCCACGGGCGATCTTCTGCCACAGCAGTGGCGAGACCATGTAGCCCACCACGCGGTCGAGGAAGCGACGCGCCTGCTGTGCATTGACACGGTCGATGTCCAGCTCGCCCGGCTGAGAGAAGGCCTCCTGGATGGCCTTCTTGGTGATTTCGTTGAACACCACGCGCTTGTAGCGGCTGTCATCCCCACCAATGGCTTCGCGCAGGTGCCAGGCAATGGCTTCCCCCTCGCGATCCAAGTCGGTTGCGAGATAGATGGTGTCGGCATCCTTGGCCAGGCGGCGCAACTCCTCGATGACCTTTTCCTTGCCCGGAAGGATCTCGTACTTGGCCTTCCAGCCGTGGTCCGGGTCGACGCCCATGCGCGCCACCAGTTGCTTGCGCGCCTTTTCTTTCGGCGACAGCGCGGGTGCCTCGCCGGCAGCAGCCTTGCCGCGCTTGGCAGCAGGCTCCTTGCTGGCGGAACCGCTGGTGGGCAGGTCTCGGATATGGCCGATACTCGACTTCACCACGTACTGGTTGCCCAGGTACTTGTTGATGGTCTTGGCCTTAGCCGGGGATTCCACAATGACCAGCGATTTGCCCATGGATCGGAAAATTCCTGAATAACGAAAATAAAAACACGGCAGGTACCTGACGTGGCACCGCTATATATAGTGGCAACAGAGTGAGGTCAAGCGCCGAAGGTTAGCCCACTTGCGCATCGGCACGCGAAAACAGCTCGGGTTCGGCCTCGACCAAAGCAAAGCGCGGCACGTGCTCGCCGTCAACCTCGACCGACTCGGTGAACATCGAAAGCGGGCGTACCCACAGGCCGAAATCGCCATACAGGGCCTGGTAGAACACCACCCACTCCTCGGTCTCGGAATGGCGCGCCGCACCGAATACACGATACTCAGGCCCTTTGTAATGCCGGTATACGCCTGGTTGTATCTGCATGCTGCCAACCCTCTTGAAAAAAAATCTGCAAAAAGCAAAAAACCGGGGCACAAGGCCCCGGCTTCCGACAACGAAACGCTTAGATGCGTTCGAAGACGGTGGTGATCCCCTGACCAAGGCCGACGCACATGGTCGAAACACCCAGGGTACCGCCATTCTGCTTCATGACATTGAGCAGAGTGCCGGAAATCCGCGCACCGGAGCAACCGAAAGGGTGACCCAGGGCGATTGCGCCGCCGTGCAGGTTAACCTTCTCATCCATCTTGTCGAGCACTTTCAGATCCTTGAGCACCGGCAGGGCCTGTGCAGCGAAGGCTTCGTTGAGCTCGAAGAAGTCGATATCGGCAATGCTCAGGCCCGCACGCTTGAGGGCTTTCTGGGTTGCCGGCACCGGGCCGTAGCCCATGATCGCAGGGTCCACGCCGGCCACCGCCATCGAGCGGATCACCGCCAGCGGCTGGATGCCCAGGTCCTGGGCACGCTGTGCCGACATCACGATCATGCACGAGGCGCCGTCGGTGATCTGCGAGGAGGTACCCGCTGTCACAGTGCCGCCCTTGGGGTTGAACGCCGGCTTCAAAGCCGCCAGGCTTTCCAGGGTGGTGTCCGGGCGAATGGTTTCGTCGTAGTCGAAGACCTTGAGGAAGCCGTTCTCGTCATAGCCCTGCATCGGGATGATTTCGTCCTTGAACTTGCCTTCGACCGTCGCCTTGTGGGCGAGCTGGTGCGAACGCAGACCGAAGGCGTCCTGCTGCTCACGGCTGATGCCATGCATCTTGCCCAGCATCTCGGCGGTCAGGCCCATCATGCCCGAGGCCTTGGCCGCATACAGCGACATGTGCGGGTTGGGGTCCACGCCGTGCATCATGCTCACGTGGCCCATGTGCTCGACACCGCCGACCACGAACACATCGCCGTTGCCGGTCATGATCGCCTGGGCAGCCGTGTGCAGCGCGCTCATCGACGAACCGCACAGGCGGCTGACAGTCTGGCCGGCCGCAGTGTGCGGGATCTGGGTCATCAGCGAAGCCATGCGCGCGATGTTCCAGCCCTGCTCCAGGGTCTGGTTTACGCAGCCCCAGATCACGTCCTCGACTTCACTCGGGTCGACCTTGACGTTGCGCTCCAGCAGCTTGCTGATCAGGTGCGCCGACATGTCTTCGGCGCGGGTGTTGCGGTGCATGCCGCCCTTGGAGCGGCCCATCGGCGTACGACCGAAGTCGACGATCACGACGTCTCTTGGATTCAAGCTCATACAATATTCTCGCTCTAGTCGTTGGGCGCTTAACCGAAGAAGCTCTGGCCGTTCTTGGCCATCTCGCGCAGCTTCTCGGTGGGGTGGTACAGCGCGCCCAGGTCGGCGTACTGGTCAGCCAGGGCAACGAACGCGGCCACACCGATCGAATCGATGTAGCGCAGTGCACCGCCACGGAACGGAGGGAAACCGATGCCGTAGACCAGGCCCATGTCGGCCTCGGCCGCCGTCTCGACGATGCCGTCTTCCAGGCAGCGCACGGTCTCCAGGCACAGCGGGATCATCATCCAGTTGATGATGTCCTCGTCGCTGACTTCACGCTGCTCGTAGACGATCGGCTTGAGCACTTCGAGCACCGACGGGTCGGCAACCTTCTTCTGCTTGCCGCGCTTGTCGGCCTCGTAGGCATAGAAACCCTTGCCGTTCTTCTGGCCCAGGCGCTTGGCTTCGTAGAGCACGTCGATGGCCGAGCGACGGTCATCCTTCATGCGGTCCGGGAAGCCCTCGGCCATCACGTCGCGGCCGTGGTGGCCGGTGTCGATGCCGACCACGTCCATCAGGTACGCCGGGCCCATCGGCCAGCCGAATTTTTCCATGATCTTGTCGATGCGCACGAAGTCCACACCGGCGCTCACCAGCTTGGCGAAACCGCCGAAGTACGGGAACAGCACGCGGTTGACCAGAAAGCCCGGGCAGTCGTTGACCACGATCGGGTTCTTGCCCATCTTCTTGGCATAGGCAACGGTAGTGGCCACCGCCAGTTCGCTGGACTTCTCGCCACGGATCACTTCCACCAGCGGCATCATGTGCACCGGGTTGAAAAAGTGCATGCCGACGAAGTTTTCCGGACGCTTGAGGGCCTTGGCCAGCAGGCTGATGGAAATGGTCGAGGTGTTGGAAGCCAGGATGGTGTCCGCCTTGACCTGGTCTTCGACCTCGGCCAGCACGGCCTGCTTGACCTTGGGGTTTTCGACCACGGCTTCCACCACCAGGTCCACATGACCGAAGTCGCCGTAGGACAGGGTCGGACGGATGCCGTTGAGCACTTCAGCCATTTTCGCGGCGGTCATGCGGCCCTTGTCCACGCGGCTGACCAGCAGCTTGGCGGCTTCGGCCAGGCCCTGCTCGATACCGTGCTCGTTGATGTCCTTCATCAGGATCGGCGTGCCTTTGGAGGCCGACTGATAGGCGATGCCGCCACCCATGATGCCGGCACCGAGTACGGCGGCCTGCTTCACGTCCTGGGCGATCTCGTCGTAGGCCTTGGCCTTTTTCTTCAGTTCCTGATCGTTCAGGAACAGGCCGATCAGGCTCTGGGCTGCCGAGGTCTTGGCCAGCTTGACGAAGCCGGCAGCTTCGACTTCCAGCGCTTTGTCACGCCCGAAGTTGGCGGCTTTCTGAATGGTCTTGATGGCTTCGACCGGCGCCGGATAGTTCGGGCCTGCCTGACCTGCCACGAAACCCTTGGCGGTCTCGAAGGCCATCATCTGCTCGATGGCGTTGAGCTTGAGCTTTTCCAGCTTCGGCTGGCGCTTGGCCTTGTGGTCGAGCTCGCCGCTGATGGCGCGCTTGATCAGTTCCAGGGCAGCTTCCTGAAGTTTCTCCGGGACCACCACTGCATCGACGGCACCGACTTTCAGTGCGTCTTCAGGGCGGTTCTCCTTGCCGGCGGCAATCCATTCGATGGCATTGTCGGCGCCGATCAGGCGCGGCAGGCGTACGGTACCGCCGAAGCCCGGGTAGATGCCCAGCTTGACTTCAGGCAGGCCGATCTTGGCCTTGGTCGACATGACGCGGAAGTCGGCCGCCAGGCACATTTCCAGGCCGCCGCCCAGCGCGATGCCGTTGATGGCGGCAACGGTCGGTACATCGAGATCTTCGAAATCGCTGAAGATTCTGTTGGCTTCGAGGTTGCCTGCAACCAGCTCCGCATCCGGCAGCTTGAAGTTGTCGACGAATTCGGTGATGTCGGCGCCGACAATGAACACGTCCTTGCCGCTGCTGACGATCACACCTTTGATCGACGCATCTGCCTTGATGGTGTCTACGGCCTGACGCAATTCATTCAGGGTAAGACGGTTGAACTTGTTGACGGACTCACCCTTGAGGTCGAACTTCAGTTCGACGATGCCGCTTTCAAGAGCCTTAACCGTGATGGCTTTACCTTCGTAAATCATCAACTGATCTCCACGATATGGAAGCTGAACTGTACACGCCGAACGCTGGCACGAAATTCGGCACCAGGCACACCCGTCAGCGCGATAGTCGGGATTCTGCGAGCGTCATGTGACATACAAACGCTCAATTCATACGCCCGTTTGATTTGGGTACGGACACATTCACCGAAAAGCCTGCCGTTGTCAAATACCCAAAAGCACGAGCAAAACGCGACTTTACGGTCATTCTGAGCGAAGGGGTGCGGGTTCAGCCTGTAGGTGATTGGCCATCATTCATGCAGGTGATCGACCATGGATACGCATGAGAGAAGCAGTGAAGGGATAAAGCGCAGCTACACTGAGGGCATCGAAGAAGTTTCCGGCCTGCCTGGCCTTTTTTATTCAGTTGCCGGCCCCGCCATGGGGCTGGCCCTGGCGGTCAATCACACGACTCACCGGTCACGCCAGCGCCTTGAGCAACCGGGCAATGTCCTGCAACGCTGCGGCATCCCCCTTCTCTCCCCAGCACAACGCGATCATCTGCGGGTTGGCCTCGACCTTGTAGACACTCGCCGGCAGGCGCGACAGGTGCTCGAGCACGCGCGCATCCTCGCAGGGCTCGCGCCACTGATTGAGCCACACCCCTGGTGTCACCTGCCAGTAGCTCCAGCTGTCGGCATGCCCGCGACGGCGCGCACAATGATACTGCGCGCAGGTGTGCGGCGGCTCTTCGGGCAGCCAGTGCGGCCAGGTCTGCGGGGTGAGCTGCATGGCCAGCCCCATGCGCCGCGCCTCCAGGCGCAGGGCCATGCGCCCGCTGGTGCGACGCGAGGGCAACAGCCAGACCATGGGGCTGAGCATCAGCGCAAGGATTGACACTACTACCCAGAACGTCATATCTGTTATTCCTATAAAGACTTTGCAAATGAGCTGGTTAGCCGACATCGATGCGATCAGCCTGAAACCGACCATACTTTAACTATCGCGATTGTCAGGAGAGCCCTCATGCCCTACGAACACATTCTGGTCGCCGTCGACCTGACCGAAGAATGCGACCCGGTGATCAAGCGCGCTCGCGAGCTGGCCACGCCCAACGGCACCAAGGTTTCCCTGGTACATATCGTCGAGCCCATGGCCATGGCCTTCGGCGGCGACGTGCCGATGGACCTGTCGCAACTGCAGCAGCAACAGTTCGACCAGGCCAAGGAGCGCATGGACCGCCTGTTCAACAAGTATCCGGAGATCAACCGCGGCGATTCCCACCTGACCTACGGCCAGCCTCGCCAGGAGATTCACCAGTTGGCCAAAGACCAGAAGTGCGACCTGATCGTGGTCGGCAGCCATGGCCGCCACGGCCTGGCGCTGCTGCTGGGCTCCACCGCCAATGACGTGCTGCACGGCGCACCGTGCGATGTGCTGGCGGTACGCCTGCAGAAGAAGGCCGACTGATACCAGAAGGCCCGCTGTTGGACACAGCGGGCCTTCTTCATATCAGCTGTCGAGCTCGGCCCAACGCTCCACCAGTGTGTCCAGCTCGCCCTGCAGCTTCTCGAGGCTGGCCAGCACGGCGGTGGTCTGGTCGATTGGCCGCTGATAGAAGCCTGCATCGGAAATCTCCGCCTGCACCGCAGCCATCTTCTGCTCCAGGGCATCGATCTGCCCCGGCAGCGCCTCCAGCTCGCGCTGCAGCTTGTAGCTGAGCTTCTTCTTGCCTTCATTGACCACCGGCGCTGCCGCAGGCTCGGGTGCAACGGCCTCGACCACCGCACTGTTGAGCTCGGACTTGCCCGACTTGCTTTCGGTCACGCCGAGCAGCTTGGGCGAACCGCCCTGGCGAATCCAATCCTGATAGCCGCCCACGTACTCACGCACCTTGCCCTCGCCTTCGAACACCAGGGTGCTGGTGACCACGTTGTCGAGGAACGCCCGGTCGTGACTGACCATCAGCACGGTGCCCTTGAAACCCGCCAGCACCTCTTCGAGCAGCTCCAGGGTTTCCACGTCCAGGTCGTTGGTCGGCTCGTCGAGCACCAGCAGGTTGGCCGGCTTGCTGAACAGCTTGGCCAGCAGCAGGCGCGCACGCTCGCCACCGGACAACGCCTTGACCGGCGTGCGTGCACGCTGGGGGCTGAACAGGAAGTCGCCCAGGTAGCTCAGTACGTGACGGTTCTGCCCATCGATCTCGATGAAGTCACGGCCTTCGGCCATGTTCTCGATCACGGTCTTTTCCAGGTCAAGCTGATGGCGCAACTGGTCGAAGTAGGCCACTTCGAGACGCGTGCCCGACTCCACCTTGCCCGAGCTTGGCTCCAGGTCGCCCAGCATCAGCTTGAGCAGCGTGGTCTTGCCGGTACCGTTGGCACCCAGCAGGCCGATACGGTCCTCGCGCTGCAGGACCATCGAGAAATCCTTGACCAGGTAAGGGCCGTCGGGGTGGGCGAAGCTGACGTTTTCCAGCACCATCACCTGCTTGCCGGACTTTTCCGCCACGTCGAGCAGGATGTTGGCCTTGCCCTGGCGCTCGCGACGCTCGCTGCGTTCCACACGCAGTGCCTTCAGGGCGCGCACGCGGCCTTCGTTGCGGGTACGCCGGGCCTTGATGCCCTGGCGGATCCACACCTCTTCCTGGGCCAGTTTCTTGTCGAACAGCGCGTTGGCAGTCTCTTCGGCAGCCAGCGCGGCTTCCTTGTGCACCAGGAAGCTGGCGTAGTCGCCGTTCCAGTCGATCAACCCGCCACGGTCCAGTTCGAGGATGCGCGTGGCCAGGTTCTGCAGGAAGGAACGGTCGTGGGTAATGAACAGCACGGCGCCGCCAAAACCGCTCAGGGCATCTTCAAGCCAGGCGATGGCACCGATGTCCAGGTGGTTGGTCGGTTCGTCGAGCAGCAGCAGGTCGGGCTCGGACACCAGCGCCTGGGCCAGCAGCACACGCCGACGCCAACCACCGGACAGCTCGGCCAGGGTCTTGTCGGCCGGCAGCTGCAGGCGGCTCAGGGTGCTGTCGACCAGTTGCTGCAAGCGCCAGCCATCGCGCGCCTCCAGGTCGCTCTGCACGTGCATGAGCTTTTCCAGGTCGGCGTCGGTGTGAATGTTCTGGCTCAGGTGGTGATACTCGGCGAGCAATGCACCGACACCGTCCAGGCCTTCGGC
Source organism: Pseudomonas sp. PS01300 (assembly GCF_029960155.1). Lineage (NCBI taxonomy): Bacteria > Pseudomonadati > Pseudomonadota > Gammaproteobacteria > Pseudomonadales > Pseudomonadaceae > Pseudomonas > Pseudomonas sp. PS01300. Next base: position 120,553 of record NZ_JASCPN010000007.1, read on the forward strand.
AACCACATCGAACACGGTGCGCCCGTCGGCCACCGGCAGTTCCTGCGGCAGCTCGCCGATCTTCAGGCCCGGGGCACGCCACACATCGCCTTCGTCGGGCTTCTGGTCGCCCTTGACCAGGCGCAGCATGCTCGACTTGCCCGTGCCGTTGCGGCCGATGATGCAGACCCGCTCACCACGGGCGATCTGCCAGGACACCTTGTCCAGCAACGGCATGGCGCCGAACGCAAGGGACACATCGCTTAATTTGAGCAGGGTCATGATCTTCTCCAAAAACCGGGGGCGCATTCTACCTGAGTTGCGCCTGCTTCACATTAAGCGCGACCGGCGTGCCGACCGCAGTCCTGCATTACATGCCGATACAAGCACAATGCTTTCTTCCGCCCCCGGCAAACGGCTAAGCTTAAGCACGTAATCCCACCAGTGCTGGCGCCGCCGACACTCGTTTTGGTCAAACTGTCCGGAAGTATCATGCGCCGCAGCCTGCTCAGCCTCGTATCCTGTCTGCTTTTTTCCGCCACCGCGGCCAGCACCGTCCAGGCCGCCGACCTCACCCAGCAACGCCAGTACTACGATGAAGCCAAGCGTGCCCTGGCCAAGGGCGACAGCGGCCCTTACCGCCGTTACGAACAGGCCCTGCGTGATTATCCGCTGGAGCCCTACCTGGCCTACGACGAACTGACGGCGCGCCTCAAGAGCGCCAGCAACGCCGAGATCGAGAAGTTTCTTGCCGAGCATGGCGACCTGCCCCAGGCCAACTGGATGAAACTGCGCTGGTTGCGCTGGCTGGCAGAGCGCGGCGACTGGCAACCCTTCGTCAAGTACTACGACCCCAAGCTGAACTTCACCGAGCTCGACTGCCTCAACGGCCAGTATCAGCTCAGCCACAACCTGCGCGCCGAGGGCTACGCCACCGCCGACAAGCTGTGGCTGGTGGGCAAGTCGCAGCCGGCGGCCTGTGACGTGCTGTTCGACCGCTGGGCCGCCGAGGGCCAGCTGACCGAACAGAAGCGCTGGGAGCGCATCAAACTCGCGGCCCAGGCGCGCAACTACGCCCTGGCCAACACCCTGATCAAAGGCCTGAACACCCTGGGCCCGCAAGGCCGTCTGCTGGTGGATGTGGCGCAGAAGCCCGAACTGCTCAACAACCCCGGGCGCTTCACCCCGGTCAACGAAGCGATGTCCGACGTGGTCAGCCTGGGCCTGCGCCGCCTGGCGCGCCAGGACCCGGAGCGGGCCATGGCGCTGCTCGACGACTACGCCAATCGCATGCATTTCTCCCGCGACGAGAAGGTGGCGATCGCCCGCGAAATCGGCCTTACCCTGGCACGGCGCTACGACCCCCGCGCCCTGGGCCTGATGACCCAGTACGACCCCGAGCTGCGCGACAACACCGTGACCGAATGGCGCCTGCGCCTGCTGCTGCGCCTGGGCCGCTGGGAAGATGCCTACGAGCTGACCAAACGCCTGCCCCAGGACCTGGCCACCACCAACCGCTGGCGCTACTGGCAGGCACGCAGCCTGGAGCTGGCGCAGCCGAAGAACCCGCAGATTCCACTGCTGTACAAGACGGTAGCGCGAGAACGCGACTTCTACGGGTTCCTGGCCGCCGATCGTGCACAGACCCCCTACCAGCTCAACAACAAGCCGCTGGTGCTCAGCCAGCAACTGATCAACAAGGTACGCAACACGCCCGGCGTGCGGCGCGCGCTGGAATTCCATGCCCGCGGCCAGATCGTTGACGGGCGCCGCGAGTGGTACCACGTCAGCCGTCATTTCAGCCGCGACGAGATGGTCGCCCAGGCGCGCCTGGCCTATGAAATGCGCTGGTACTTCCCGGCCATCCGCACCATCAGCCAGGCCCAGTACTGGGACGACCTGGATATCCGCTTCCCGATGGCCCACCGCGACACCCTGGTACGCGAAGCCAAGGTACGCGGCCTGCACTCGAGCTGGGTATTCGCGATCACCCGCCAGGAAAGCGCCTTCATGGACGATGCCCGTTCCCACGTGGGTGCCAGCGGCCTGATGCAGCTGATGCCGGCCACCGCCAAGGAAACGGCGCGCAAGTTCAACATCCCGTTGGCTTCGCCGGCGCAGGTACTGAACCCGGACAAGAACATCCAGCTGGGCGCCGCCTACCTGAGCCAGGTGCACGGTCAGTTCAACGGCAACCGGGTGCTGGCCTCGGCCGCCTACAACGCCGGCCCCGGACGCGTGCGCCAGTGGCTGCGCGGCGCCGATCACCTGAGCTTCGACGTATGGGTGGAGTCGATTCCGTTCGACGAGACCCGCCAGTACGTGCAGAACGTGCTGTCGTATTCGGTGATCTACGGGCAGAAACTCAATTCACCGCAGCCACTGGTGGATTGGCACGAGCGGTTTTTCGACGATCAGTAAGCGGTGATCAGCGCTTCGCCGGCAACGTCGAAGCGCAACCTTGTGGAGGCGACGGTGCGTGTGCAGGGGCCAGCCTTGCTGGCGAAGCGGCCCGTCGCTATTCCAGCACCTCGACCGCCATGCCCACCTCCAGCATGCCCTCGCCGTCGGCCACCAGGTTCTGGCCGAACAGCACATCCCCCTCCTTCTGCCGATAGGTCTTGAGCGTGGTCAAGGGTTCGCGATCGGGGCTGCGCTCGCCGGTCTGCGGGTCGAGGGTGGTGAGGATGCAGCGCGTGCACGGGGAAAGCACCCGAAAGGTCTGCTGGCCAATGCGAATGCGCTTCCAGCCATCCTCGGCATATGCCGCACTGCCCTCGACCACCAGATTGGGCCGAAAGCGCAGCATCTCCAAGGGGCGCCCAACCCGCTGTACCAGGTCGTCGAGCGACGCCTGGCCGATCAGCAGCAAGGGGAAACCATCGGCGAAGGCCACACGGTCGCTGTTCTCACCGTAGCCGGCCGGCAGATAGCGGGTACGCGGCTCGGGCACATGCACCAGGCGCACCGGCTTGCCGATGAAGCGGCTCAACCAGTCGGCCGCCGCATCGCCTGCATCCGGTACGCGCAGGGTGTCGCGCCAGATGGTCGCCCCACGCAGATTGGCGTCCGCTTGCGGCACCGCCACCTGCAAGGGGTCAAAACCCGGGGCACTGAGCACCAGCCCGCCATCGGCGTCGTACAGCGCCGATAACTGGCTCATCTGCGGGTAGGCGCGCTGGGTCAGGAAACGTCCGTTGTCCTGCTCCACCAGCATCCAGCGCCGGTCACCCAGCAAGCCCAGCAGGCCGCACGGCGACTGGCCCAGGGCTTGCGCCTGGGCCGACTTGAGTGGGTAACGATACAACGCGCTCAGACGCATGGGCCGGCTCCGGATGATAAAGGCGCAAGCTTACACCGAGGGCCGGGCAACCGCTGCCCGGCAGTCGATAACGGCTCAGACGGTCGCTTCGTCCAGCATCAGGCGCTGGCGCACCACATCCACCAGCTTGTCGGGCTGGAACTTGGACAAAAAGTTGTCACAACCGACCTTCTTCACCATCGATTCGTTGAAGCTGCCCGACAAGGACGTGTGCAGCACCACGTACAGGCTGCGCAGGCGCGGGTCGTTGCGGATCTCGGTGGTCAGGCGGTAGCCGTCCATTTCCGGCATTTCGGCATCGGTGAAGACCATCAGCAACTTCGAGCACACGTCCTCACCGGCATCCGCCCAGCCTTTGAGCAGGTTGAGTGCCTTGAGGCCATCGCTGGCCACATGCATCTTCACCCCCAGCTGGCTCAGGGTTTCACGCAACTGCGCCAGGGCCACGGTGGAGTCGTCCACCAGCAGCACCTCCCGCCCTCGCGCCTGCGCCAGTACCGGGTCTTCCAGCTTGTCGCGGGACACCTTGGCGTTGTACGGCACGATTTCGGCCAGTACTTTCTCCACGTCGATGATTTCTACCAGTTGCTCGTCGACCTTGCTGATGGCCGTCAGGTAATGCTGACGCCCGGCACTGGTGGGCGGCGGCATGATCGCCTCCCAGTTCATGTTGACGATACGGTCCACGCCTCCCACCAGGAACGCCTGCACCGAGCGGTTGTACTCGGTGACGATGATGGTGCTGTTGGGCCCCGGCTCCAGTGGGCGCATGCCGATGGCCTGGGACAGGTCGATCACCGGCAGGGTCTGCCCACGCAGGTTGACCACGCCGCACACATACGCATGGCGTTGCGGCATCAGGGTCAACTTGGGCATCTGCAGCACTTCCTGCACCTTGAACACGTTGATCGCGAACAGTTGGCGCCCGGCCAGGCGAAACATGAGGATTTCCAGACGGTTCTCGCCTACCAGCTGCGTCCTTTGGTCTACCGTGTCGAGAATGCCAGCCATTAAACAACCCCCAGGCGTGTCGCAAAAATTGAATTATCAACCGTGTATCGGCCGCGTTCGTCTTGGCTTGACCCCCCAAAATAAAATGCTGCGGGGGGCATTGATGTCACTTTAGCATCATGGTTTACTGCGCTGACAGTTTTGCAGTCGCGGCAGGTCATCAGCGATCACACCAAGCCAATGCCATCAGGGAAACCCCTAGCCACAATCGGGCGAGACCTGATGTTCGCAATATCCTTTAGCCATTAATGTGACGCCATTCTCATTGCATGAATGGAGTCAGGCTTTTGCTCGCTACTGCCTTGTTGTCCACAACCAATGCTAGCGTCTTGCCAAAACACCGGCTCCAGGGCGTTTCAGCCCCCATCCGCAGTCTGCGCCTGGCAGGAAACGACTGATGTCCGACACCACTGCGGACATCAGCGCCCTACACGACTTTCAGGTCGATGCCCACGTACTGCTGACCCGCGCTCAGGAGTGCCTGTCGCACCTTGACCTGATCGGCCACGATACCGACGCGTGCGACTGCCTGCTGAACACCCTCGGCACACTGGCCGAGCGTGCCCACCTGCAGGCCCAGACGCAGATCGCCGACTTCTGTCGCCAACTCTGTCATGTGCTCGAACCGCAGCAATGCCGCGCGCGCCTTCACGCTGCACTGCCCAAGCTGAAAGCCTGCCTGAGCCTGCTGGCCTGGCAGCTTGAACTGATCGACCCGCACACCGGCCAACTGAACCTGGACCCCCAGGAGCAACTGGCCTTGCTGGAGGAACTGGAACAGACCTTCCGCCAGTTGCACGCAGAACCGGCCAAGGCGACCGCCACACCCGCCGCCCCTGCACCCGCCCTGGGCGCATGAAGTTGCACAACTAACCGGCGTGGGAAATTTCCCCGCCGCACATCATTTCAAAGCACTTTCCCACAACACTAAGCATTAACTTACGCGTGGGCGGCGAGTTTCTGTCAGCTGTATACAAAAACAATATCAGCGCATATAGGACAAGTTGTGTATCGCCACCAGTGATAGCAAAGTGCTAGACTTTGCGCCATCCGGAACGACCGTACCAGCCCGTAAAACTGACAGTTCGGACATCTTTCACGCCCCGCGACCATTTCCAAGCGAAGTGATACTATGCCCGACGCAAATTGCACACCGACAATGCACGGTGCTGAAGTTTGGCGTTTTCAGCACACTTGAAATCGTCTGATTCCAGTGTTGGCAAAACTGCACAAAGTTAAATCCAGGCGTTGCCCCAAACGCCTGTTGGGCGATATTCGACCGGCTTTCAACAGCGATACTTCAGTGGCTTCATTCCCTATGCTCTCAAGCCTCAAGACACTCAAGCGCGGCCCTCCGGGCGCTTCTCTGCTGCATTGGCTGAGCGCCCTGCTGTGCCTGGTGTCGGCGGCGGCCAACCTGTACCTGTACCTGCGTGCGGCACCGATGCCCGGCAGCCTGCTGGCACTGCAGCTGGCCGCCCTGCTCGGAATTGGCTGGCAATTGCGCCAGGCCGCGCGCTCGATCGCCATGCGCCCCCAGGAGCTGGCCCACCGCCTGCTCGAGGTACAGGAGAGCGAACGCCAGCGTCTGAGCCGCGAACTGCATGACGATATCGGCCAACTGCTGACAGCCGCCAAGCTGCAGGCAGACTGGCTGCAACGGCGCATGCCGGCCGACCTGCAGGAACACTGCGCCACATTGCGCAGCACCCTGGACGACACCCTGGCCAACGTGCGTGATGTGTCGGCGATCCTCAACCCACGCCAACTGGCCAGCCTGGGGCTTGAAGCGAGCCTGCGCGCGCACCTGCTGCGCACCCTGGAAAACACCGACGTGCACTGGAGCCTGGAGTGCAGGCAGCGCCTGGGTGGCATTCCGGAAGACATGGCCATCGCTGCCTTTCGCATTACCCAGGAAGCCGTCACCAACATTCTGCGACACGCCCGGGCGCGCAACCTGAGCGTGCGCATCGAGCGCACCCCCGAAGGCCTGGCACTATCGATCAGCGACGACGGCCAGGGCTTCACGCCTGCTGCCGCCCCCGGCGAGGAGGGCCAGCGCGGCATGGCCGGCATGAGTGAACGGGTCAACCTGCTCAATGGCCGGCTGAGCGTGAACAGCCAACCCGGCCAGGGCACCCACATCGACGTACTGTTCCCCTGGCCACCGCGTGCCCGTGAACGCGCCAATACAAGTAAACCCCATGATCTGTAATCTGTTGCTGGTGGATGACCACTCCCTGATTCGCGCCGGCGTACGCGCCCTGGTCGCCGACATACCCGGCTACGCCGTGGTAGGCGAGGCCAACGACGGTAGCCAACTGCTCGAACTGGTGCAGCGCCTGGACCCGGATATCGTGCTGCTGGACATCTCGATGCGCTCGACCGGGGGCCTGGAGGCCCTGGGCCGCCTGAAGGCTGCTGGCTGTCGCAGCAAGGTGCTGATCCTGTCGATGCACACCGACCCCGAGCTGATCATGCGCGCACTGGAAATCGGCGCCCATGGCTACCTGCTCAAGGACACCACCGCCACCGAACTGGAGCAGGCACTGGCCGCGCTGCGCAGCGACGAGCGCTACCTGAGCCCGGCCATCGCGCATACCGTGATCAACCAGGCGTTACTGCGCGCCCAGAGCAGCAAGCCCGAGGCCGTCGAGAACCACAACCTCACGGCGCGCCAGCTGGAAATCCTGCGCCTGATCGTGCGCGGCAAATCCACCCGTGAAATCGCCAACGGCCTGGGCCTGAGCATCAAGACCGTCGAGACCCACCGCTCGCAGATCATGAAACGCCTGCAGATCTACGACGTGGCGGGCCTGGTGCTGTTCGCCGTGCGCGAACAGATCATCAGCCTGGACGACTGAGCAGCGGCGACTCGGCGGGCAGGTGCACGCGCAGCGCCCCCGGCAGCGCACTGAAGCGCCAGCTGTCGCCTTGCAGCGGCTCGCCATCGAGGTTGATGTCCAGGCCTTCGGCGCTCTTGATCTCGACCCACGGCAGGCGCGCGCGAACGAACAGATTGTCCAGCCCCAGGCCCTCGCTCAGCAGGTCACGCAAAGTGCCGACCACCTCCTGCGGCGCCGGCAGGATGCTGATATCGAGCAGCCCGTCGTCCACCTGCGCCTGCGGGCACAGCACATGCCCGCCGCCGGCCTGGCGGCCGTTGCCGATTCCCAGGGCCAGCAACTGACCTTGCCAGTGAAAATCCGGACCTTGCAGCTCCACCGAGGCCGCACGCAGCTCGCTGAAACGCGACAGCCCGGTGAACAGATAGGCCGCGGCACCGATCACCTTCTTCAGGTCCTCGGAAGTGCTGGCCGTGACCTGGCTGCCGAAACCGCCGGTGGCCATGTTGAGAAACACCTGCCCGCCCACCTCGCCCAGGTCGATCGCCCGCGCCGGCAACTCCAGCAGGTTCAGAGCCTGGTCCGGCTCCAGCGGCACACCGGCAGCCCGTGCGAAATCGTTGGCGGTACCCAGCGGCAATAGCGCCAGGCTGGCATCACCGCGGGCCTGGGCCAGCGCCTCTGCCACATCGCGCAGGGTACCGTCGCCACCACCGGCCACCAGATGCGGGTACCCCGCCGCCAGCGCCTCGTGCACCAGGCGCTGGGCATCGCCCCCCTCCCAGGTGAGTCGAACATCGAGCTGCCAGCCGCGCTCGCGCAAGCCCATTACCGCCGCGCGCACCTCGTCGTTCATGGCCTGCTTGCCATGCAGAATCAACAATGCCCTGCGCTCACCCATAACTGCTCCCCCGCATTGATCACCGCCGACGGCGGTGCCGCGTCAGATGACGCCCGTGTATATCGACCGATTACAACACGGTTCCGTTGCATGCGGACCACGTCAAAAACAGCGCTTTCACACAATTGCCATTGAAAGATTCTCAATCGATGTGCATCATTCGACAAATATTTGGCCTTCACGGACGATGCCAGTGATAAAAGTCACTTTTTTGACTCATTGAGCAAAGCGCCTGCCAGGTTCACCTTTTCCCTGTTATCACACCGCCTAGCGGTGCCCAGAACACGAGGCTGAGTGAAATGAGCACACTGATCCCTTGCATCATTGCCGGTGGAGCCGGCACCCGATTGTGGCCGGTTTCACGCGAGGCCATGCCCAAGCCCTTCATGCGCATGCCCGATGGCCAGAGCCTGCTGCAGAAAACCTTCCTGCGTGCCTGCGCACTCAAGGATGTGGCCCGCGTACTCACCGTCACCAATCGCGAAGTGTTCTTCCGCACCCAGGATGAATACCGCCAGCTCAAACAGCCCGGCATCGCGCTGGACTTCATTCTCGAGCCCTGCGGGCGCAACACGGCCCCGGCGATTGCCGCCGCCGCCCTGCACTGCGCCCGTGAATACGGCGAAGACGCCCACCTGCTGGTGCTGCCCGCCGACCACCTGATCACCGACCAGGCAGCCTTCGAAGAGGCCGTGGAGCGCGCCCGCGCCCTGGCCGAGCAAGGCTGGCTGACCACCTTCGGCCTGGTGCCCACTCAACCGGAAACCGGCTTCGGCTACATCGAGAAGGGCCAGGCCCTGGATGCCCATGGCTATCGCGTGGAGCGCTTCGTCGAAAAGCCGAACGCAGAGACCGCCCAGCGCTATGTCGAGGGCGGCCAGCACCTGTGGAACGCCGGCATGTTCTGCATGCGTGCAGATGCCATCCTGCGCGAGCTGCAGCAGCACGCACCGCAGGTTCTGGATGCGGTCGGCGAATGCCTGGGGCTGAGCCAGAGCAAACAGGGCAACAACAGCCTGCAACTGGAACTGGATGCCACCAGCTTCGCGCAGGTTGCCGACATCTCCATCGACTACGCCGTGATGGAGCGCTCCACCCAGGTGGCAGTGCTGCCCAGCCAGTTGGGCTGGAGTGACATCGGCTGCTGGCGGGCGGTGCGCAGCCTGGCCCAGGGCGATGCCCAGGGCAACCAGTGCAACGGCGAGACCGTGCTGCACGACGTGAGCAACTGCTACATCGATTCGCCTCGCCGCCTGGTGGGCGCCATCGGCCTGGACAACCTGATCATCATCGACACCCCCGACGCCCTGCTGATCGCCGACGCGAGCCGCAGCCAGGAGGTCAAGCTGATTGCCCAGCAGCTCAAGCGCCAGGACCACGACGCCTATCGCCTGCACCGCACCGTGACGCGCCCCTGGGGCACCTACACCGTGCTCGAGGAAGGCCCGCGCTTCAAGATCAAGCGCATCATGGTACGCCCGCAGGCCTGCCTGTCCCTGCAGATGCACCATCACCGCAGCGAACACTGGATCGTGGTCAGCGGCATGGCCTGCGTGACCAACGGCGAAGAGGAATTTCTGCTCGACACCAACGAGTCGACCTTCATCAAGCCGGGGCGCGAGCATCGCCTGAGCAACCCCGGGGTGATCGATCTGGTAATGATCGAGGTGCAAAGCGGCGAATACCTGGGCGAGGACGACATCGTGCGCTTTACTGATATCTATGGACGCGCCCCGGCAGCAGCGATCGGCTGAGGCCCGCCAGGCGCGTTTTCGCATTCAGCCTGTCGACGCCCCTGCGGCAAGAGAGGAAGTGGGTCATGCGCGTACTCTGGACACTGCCTTACCTGCCCTGGCCCACCACCAGCGGCAGCAAGGCCCGGCAATACCACCTGTTGCGTGGCCTGGCTGAACGCGGGCACAGGATCACGCTGCTGGTGCACTCGAAAGTTCCGCTTGGCGAGGCAGCCCGACAGGCACTGGAGCCACTGCTCGAGCGCCTGATCGTGTTGCCGCGAAGGCCTTTGCGCAGCCCGCTCAACCTGCTGGCGGCGCTGTACGTCGGCTACCCGATGCGGGCCAGCACCAACGGCCTGGCGCCCCACCTGCGCCACTGCTTCGAAACGTTGCTGCGCGAGCAGTGGGATGTGATCCAGATCGAGCACAGCTACAGTTTCCAACCCTTCGAAAAGGCCCTGCAAGCCAGCGGCCTGCCTTTCATGGTCAGCGAGCATCATGTGGAGTCGGACACCGGCGCGGTGTGCCAGGACCGCCTGCCCCTGTGGCTGCGACCGTTCAACAGCTTCGACCGCTGGCGCTACCGGCGCTGGGAGTCGCGGGTGCTGCGCCAGGCCAGCGAAGTGGTGGCCGTCAACCCGCGCGATGCCGAACAGATCCGCCAGTTCACCGGCCGCCCTGCCGAGGTGGTGATCAACGGCGTGGACTACGAGTACTACCAGCACATCAGCGCCTGCCCGCACAGCCAGCGCCTGCTGCTGGTGGGCAACTTCGAATACGGCGCCAACCTGGAGGCGCTGGAGTGGGCGCTGGAGGAGATCCTGCCGCAGGTATGGCTGAGCAACCCGGCCGTGCGCCTGGCGGTGGTCGGACATGCCCTGCCCACCCAGTGGAAGCTGCGCTGGAACGACCCGCGCATCGAATGGATCGGCTACCTGCCCGACCTGCGTGAGCTGCAACGCCACTCGGCGCTGTTCTTTGCCCCGCTGCGCCATGCCGGCGGGTGCAAGATCAAGTTGCTCGAGGCCATGGCCGCAGGCCTGCCGGTGGTCACCACCACCCAGGGCGCAGCGGGGTTGGCAGTGCGCAACGGCGAGCATTACCTGGGTGGGGACGACACCGACACGCTGGCACTGATCATCACCCGCCTGCTGAGCCACCCGACGCGCATGCAGCAGTTGTCCGATGCCGCGCGCCAGTTCGTGCGCGAGCAGCATGACTGGAGCAGGGCCGCCGCGCAGCTGGAGAGCGTGTATGCGCGCCTCGCCGCGCAGGCCCCACTGGGCAACGACCGGGTTGCCCGGGGCCTGCTGCCGTCAGCCGAGTAGCTCGCTGAGGGGGATGAACTGCACGCTGTCGCCCTTGCCGGGCGCAGTGCCCTCGCGCACCTCCACCAGGCCCTCGGCCCACGCGGCGCTGCGCAGCACACCCGAGCTCTGGTTCTTGTAGATCAGCGCCTGGCCCTGCTCCATGCGCGCGCGCAGGTATTCGCGGCGATTGCCGGGCTTGGGCCAGTCGAAACCGGCAGGCACGCTGAACTGCAGCGGCGTCACGTCCTGCACACCCTGGCGGCGCAACAGGTACGGCCGGGTGAGCAGGCCGAAGGTGACCAGGGTCGACGCCGGGTTGCCTGGCAGACCGATCACCGGCACCCCGCGAAAATGCCCGAAGGTCAGCGGCTTGCCGGGCTTGATCGCAAGCTTCCACAGCGACAGCTCACCTTCTTCGCGCAGGGCGATACCCAGGTAATCGGCCTCGCCCACCGATACACCACCGGTGGACAGAATCAGGTCGACGTCCTTGAGCTGGCCCAGGCGCTCACGGGTCAACGCCAGATCATCGGGCAGGATGCCGGCGTCCTTCACCTCGCAGCCCAGGCGCTGCAGCCAGCTGACCAGCAGGCGCCGGTTGCTGTTGTAGATCTGCCCGGGGCCCAGGGGCAGCCCCGGCTCGACCAGTTCGTCGCCGGTGGAAAGCACCGCCACCCGCACCTTGCGCACTACCGACAGCACCGCGCAGCCGAGCGAGGCAGCCAGGCCCAGCTCGACCGGACCGAGGCGGGTCCCGGCGTCCAGCACGGTTTCACCTGCCCGGGTTTCCTGGCCCTGCGGGCGCACGTTGAGCCCGGCACTGAGCGGCTCGGTGAAACACACGCGTTGATCGGGCTGAACATCGACGTTTTCCTGCATCTCGACGCAGTCGGCCCCTGCCGGCAGCGGCGCACCGGTGAAGATGCGCGCACAGGTACCCGGCTCCAGAGGCGCAGGCGCCTGCCCGGCCTGAATGCGCTGGCTCACCACCAGCGGCGTGCCCTGCCAGTCGGCGTGGTGCAGTGCGTAGCCGTCCATGGCGCTGTTGGGCCAGGGTGGCAGGTCAAGGCCGGCGACCAGCGCCGTGGCCAGCACACGGCCCTCGGCAGCAGCCAGTGGCACCGCTTCGCAGTCTTCGATGCGCGCCGCTTCGGCCAGCGCCAGCAAGCGCTCCAGGGCCTGCTCCACGGACATCAGCGGCTTTGCCGCAACAGGCTCAGCCACGGCTTTCACACGGCGCCGCCTGCTTGAGGTGCGCGACGAAATTGCACGGGCGATGGCGTACATCCAGTTGCTCGGCAAGAATCCCGTCCCAGCCGGTGCGTACCGCGTTGGTCGAGCCGGGCAGGCAGCACACCAGCGTACCGTTGGCCAGCCCGGCCAGGGCGCGGGACTGCACGGTGGAGGTGCCGATATCGGCCAGGGAGATATGCCGGAACAGTTCACCGAAGCCGTCGACCTGCTTGTCGAGCAGGCAACCGACCGCCTCGGGGGTGCTGTCGCGGCCGGTGAAGCCGGTGCCGCCCGTGATCAGTACCACCTGCACCTGCTCGTCGGCGATCCAGGTAGCGACCTGCGCGCGAATCTTGTAGAGGTCGTCCTTGAGCAGTACACGGGCGGCCAGCGCGTGGCCGGCAGCAGTCAGGCGGTCGACGAACACCTGGCCGGAGGTATCGGTTTCCAGGGTGCGGGTATCGCTGACGGTCAGCACGGCAATGTTCAGCGGCACGAACGGTACATCAGCCTTGGCTTTCATGAGGAAGGTGAATCCATGACAGGGAAAGAATGCCGCCAGTTATATCACAGCCCTCCCCGCGCCCGCCCGCCAGCGGCCGATTGCATTGTTCCCGATCAATGACGCGGTTCAGCCGCTATGCTCAAGTTGCGAGGAACTTGCTGGGACGCGATGCGTCTCAATGACATGACCCGCAACTTCCCCCTCAATGGAGAAAGAATATGATTCAACGGACCCTCCCCGCTTTCCTGCTCGCCCTGGGCCTGGGCACCCTCGCCGGGTGTGCTTCGCCTACCGTGATCACGCTGAATGACGGACGTGAGATCCAGGCGGTCGACACCCCCAAGTACGATGAAGATTCGGGCTTCTATGAAATCGAACAACTCGACGGCAAGAGCACCCGGATCAACAAGGACCAGGTCCGCACCGTGAAAGAGCTGTAAAAGGCAGTACAGACGGCAAGCTTCAGGCCCCTCGCCGGGGCTTGCCGGTCGCGTTTTTTTTTGAGTAGAATTTTGTCATCGGAGTGTAGCGCAGCCAGGTAGCGCGTCTCGTTCGGGACGAGAAGGCCGCAGGTTCGAATCCTGTCTCTCCGACCAGATCGGCAAAAACCACAAAGCCCGCTTTTGCGGGCTTTGTGGTTTCTGGCTGTACTGCATCCGCTGTGGCTCAAACCCGCCCCCACAAGGATGTCAATCATCCGGTGGGGGCGGGCTCGATCCGCGAAGCGTCAACCCGACGTTACTGCGCGGCCACCGCCGTCTCGTCCGGCAGCACCGGCACGAACAGCAGGTTCAGGCGCGAGCTGCTCCACTCACGGGTCTTGTTGGTCAGCTCGAGGTTGTTGTTGAGCTTCTGACCATAGGTCGGCACGATCTGCTTCAGCTTGGCCTGCCATTCAGGGGTCTTGATACGGTCCTTGAAGGTCTTTTCCAGCACGGTCAGCATGATCGGTGCGGCGGTGGAGGCACCTGGCGAGGCGCCCAGCAGCGCGGCGATGGTGCCGTCCTGCGAAGCCACCACCTCGGTACCGAACTGCAGGATGCCACCGTGCTCGGGATCCTTCTTGATCACCTGGACGCGCTGGCCGGCCTGCAGCAGTTTCCAGTCTTCGTTCCTGGCGCTGGGGAAGTACTCGCGCAGGGCATGCATGCGGTCTTCGAAGCTCAGCATCAACTGGCCCATCAGGTAGGTGCTCAGGTCGATGTTGTCGATACCGGCATGGGTCATCGGCATGATGTTGTGGGTGGTCAGTGCCGAGAACATGTCCAGCAGCGAACCGTTTTTCAGGAACTTGGTGGAGAAGGTCGCGAACGGGCCGAACAGCAGCACTTCCTTGCCATCGATGACACGGGTGTCCAGGTGCGGTACAGACATCGGCGGCGCACCGACCGACGCCTTGCCGTACAGCTTGGCCTTGTGACGTTTGACGATGTCCTGGTTGTCGGTCATCAGGAACTGGCCGCCCACCGGGAAGCCGGCATAGCCGTCAGCTTCCGGGATGCCGGACTTCTGCAGCAGCTTGAGCGCGCCACCACCGGCACCGATGAACACGAACTTGGCCTTGACGCTGGTTTCGACGCCCTTGTTGGCGAGGTCGGCGACCACCACGGTCCAGGTGTTGTCGGCGTTGCGCACGATGTCGCGCACTTCGTGCGAGGTGTGCAGCTTGACGTTGTCATGCTGGGTCAGCGAAGCGAACAGCTGGCGGGTGATCTCGCCGAAGTTCACGTCGGTACCGATCGGCATGCGCGTTGCGGCAATCTTCTGGTCGGCGGCACGGCCTTCCATCACGATCGGCACCCACTTCTGGATCTGCGCGTGGTCTTCGGAGTACTCCATGCCACGGAACAGCGAACTGTGCTGCAGGGCCGCATGACGTTTCTTGAGGAACTCGACGTTCTTGTCGCCCCACACAAAGCTCATGTGCGGCACGTTGTTGATGAACGAGGTCGGGTTGTTCAGCACCTTCTGCTCGACCTGGTAGGCCCAGAACTGCTTGGAGATCTCGAACTGCTCGTTGACGCCCACCGCCTTGCTGATGTCCATCGAACCGTCAGCCGCTTCGCTGGTGTAGTTCAGCTCGCAGAACGCAGAGTGGCCGGTACCGGCGTTGTTCCAGGCGTTGGAGCTTTCCTCGGCCACCTTGTCCATGCGCTCGTACACGTCGATGGACCAATCCGGCTCCAACTCGTTGAGGTAGGTCCCCAGGCTTGCACTCATGATGCCGCCGCCGATCAGCAGCACGTCGACGGTCTTTTCCGGTTCACTGGGCTTGGAGCAACCCATGACGCTCAGGCACAGGAGCGTCAGCAGGATTTTTTTCATAGTTCAATCCAATTGAAGTGAAGTGATTGGCAATGACCATCACGCCCGCAGTGCACGCCCGTCTCTTGTGGTTCTGCGCGCGCAGGCCATGGCTCAAGGCATGGCGTCCAGGCCTTCGAGGCTGGCTGGCGGCTGGGGTATCGAGGGTGCGGGGAACGGTCTGACGCCATGGCTGCCGTAGCAGCCCTGAATGTTTCGCAAGGCTTAAGCCTGGGTCGCCTTAAGCAGAAAGCGGGCCAACTTGCACAAGACCAACGGCTAATAGCTAGGACCTGTGGTCGCACCCCATCGTTGATGGTTTTGCTGGCGACAATCCGCCACATTGCCCGACATAAAGGCCGGCAGGTGGCGGATTTCCCCCGGTCAGGCCCGCAGGCGCGCCGTCACCTCGCCCAACCGACCCGACAGGTCGTGCAAGTGCTGCCCGGCCTGCTCGGTCCGCTGCACGGCGCCCTGATTGGCGGTGGCGATGCGGGTGATCTCCACCAGGTTGCAGGACATGTCTTCGGCCACGCTGGTCTGTTCCTCGGCGGCGGTGGCGATCTGGCGGTTCATGTCGCGGATGGCCTCCACCGCCTGGGTGATGCGCTGCAACATGGCACCGGCACGCTGTACCTGTTCGGCCCCCTCCTCGCTGCGGGCCTGGCCGTTCTCGATGGCCTTGACCGCCTCCAGCGCGCCCGACTGCACGGCGCTGATGATCTGGTTGATCTCGGCGGTGGACGCCGCCGTGCGCTGGGCCAGGTTGCGCACCTCGTCGGCCACCACCGCGAACCCGCGCCCGGCCTGGCCGGCACGGGCCGCCTCGATGGCAGCATTGAGCGCCAGCAGGTTGGTCTGCTCGGCGATAGCGCGGATCACCTCCAGCACCTTGCCGATACGGGCGCTGTCCTGTTCCAGATGGCGAATCACCGCCGCCGTGCCGGCGATGTCCCGGTTGACCGCGTCGATGGTGGCAATGGTCGACTGCATCACCTGCTCGCCGGCCTGGGCACTGTGGTCGGCATCATCCGCGGCGCGCGCCGCGTCCGCTGCATGGCGGGCCACCTCCTGGGCAGTGGCGGACATTTCCTGCATGGCCGTGGCCACCTGGTCGGTCCGCTGGAACTGGTCTTCGGTGCCCCGCGCCATGCCGCCTGCCAGGCTGCGCAGCTCGCCGCTGGCGGACTCCAGCTCCCGGGCGTTGTCCTGCAGGCGCCCTACCGTGTCGGCCAGAAAATCGCGCAGGGTATTGGCAGCCACCGCCAGGCGCCCCAGCTCGTCATGGCGCCCGCAGGCCACACGGGCATCGAAGCGGCCCTGGCTCAGGTGTGCCACGTATTCGATCAGGCGTCGAATCGGCTCGATCAGCCTGCGATCAACCAGCCACAGGCTCAGCAGCGCAATCAGCAGCGCCGAGCCGAGCATCACCAGCAGCCCCAGCCACACCGTACGCTGCGCGCGGGCATCGATGGCCGCCGCCTGCACCTGGGCATCGGCACGCAACTGGCTGACCAGTTCGCTCATCTGTTCACTGGCCGCGCGGTCCACGCCCTTCACTGCCTGGTCCCCGACAGCGGGGTCGGCCCCTGCCGCGATGAACGCATCGCGACCGCGGGCGTAGGCAGCGCCCAGTTGCGCGTGGCTGTCCTTGAGTGCCTGCAGGCGCGTTCTGAGCCCCGCATCGTCGGCGTTGGCCCGCACCAGCTGGGCCAGCAGCGCCTGCACCTGCTGTTCACGCGCCGAAAACTGCTGCCAGTACTTGTCCCGCTCGACCGGCTGCTTGCCGCGCAGCAATACGTTCTTCCATTCCTGCACCTGCACCTTGAACTGCAGGTTGGCTTCGTCGATCAGTTGCGAAGCCAGTATCGGCCCCTCCACCAGCTGGCCATAGCCGCG
Organism: Pseudomonas sp. PS01300; assembly: GCF_029960155.1. Lineage (NCBI taxonomy): Bacteria > Pseudomonadati > Pseudomonadota > Gammaproteobacteria > Pseudomonadales > Pseudomonadaceae > Pseudomonas > Pseudomonas sp. PS01300. Next base: position 137,599 of record NZ_JASCPN010000007.1, read on the forward strand.
CACGCTGGCCGACAGGAACTGAAAGCACACCAGGGCGATCAGCAACATCGCCAGCAGGCTGCCAGCCAGCAGGGCGAGAATTTGCAGCCGCAGGGATTTACGCACGAACATCGCAAGGGTCTCGGAACAAGAGGATAGGAAAGCTGGCGCGCCACCTGCCGCACCAGTCAAAGACGTCCTTGTCCTCGTTCACCGGGCAAAAAAAAGCTGCCATCGAGCGATGGCAGCAAACTGCATTGAGCATTACGCAACAGCTGATCCGATACTCTCAGGGGATTGCTACAGAAATGTTACAGACGTACAAAATCTGTAACATTTCCTTCATGCGCTGGTGAACTGCAAGGCGGCAAGCCGCGCATACAGCGGGTTCTCGGCAATCAGCTGGCGATGGGTGCCCACCGCGACCAGCCGGCCCTGGTCGATCACGGCGATACGGTCGGCGTGCTGCACCGTGGCCAGGCGATGGGCGATGACCAGCGTGGTGCGCCCGGCCATGAGGGCTGGCAAGGCCTGCTGGATCAGGTGCTCGCTTTGTGCGTCGAGGGCACTGGTGGCCTCGTCCAGCAGCAGGATCGGCGCGTCCACCAGCAGCGCCCGGGCAATGGCCAGGCGCTGGCGCTGACCACCGGAAAGCCCAAGCCCGGCATCGCCCAGGTGCGTCTGGTAGCCCTGGGGCAACTGCAGGATGAATTCATGGGCATGCGCGCTGCGCGCCGCTGCCTCGACCTCGGCACTGGTAGCCTCGGCACGCCCGTAGCGGATGTTGTCTTCGACCGTGCCGAAGAACAGCGCCGGGTTCTGCGCAACCAGTGCGAAATGCCGACGCAGGTCCTGCGGGTCGAGCCGGGTCAGTGGCTGGCCGTCGAGCAGTATCTGCCCCTGCTGCGGGTCGTAGAAGCGCAGCAGCAGGTCGAACAGCGTCGACTTGCCCGCCCCCGAGGGCCCGACCAGGGCCAGGGTCTCGCCAGGCACCACCGTCAGGCTCAGGCCGTCGATAGCCGCTGGGGTGGGCCGCGAGGGGTAGGCAAAATGCACCTCCTGCAGTTCGAGGCGGCCACTGACCCTGGGAGGCAGGCGCTCCAGCCCTTCGTCGGGGGCGTGGATCTCGCTGCGTGCCGCCAGCAGCTCGGCGATCCGCTCGGCTGCGCCCGCGGCCCGTTGCAGCTCGCCGATCACTTCGCTGAGGGTGCCGAAGGCGCTGCCGACGATCAGGCTGTAGAACACGAACGCCGCCAGCTCGCCGCCGGAAATACGCCCGGCGATCACGTCCATGCCACCGACCCACAGCATCACACCGACCGCCCCGAGCACCAGCACGATCACCAGGGTGATCAGCCAGGCGCGCTGCACGATTCGCTGGCGAGCGGTGGTAAAGGCAGCCTCCACGGTCAGGCCGAAACGCTGCTGGTCACGGGCCTGGTGGTTGTAGGCCTGCACGGTCTTGATCTGGCCGAGGGTTTCGGCCACGTAGCTGCCCACGTCGGCGATGCGATCCTGACTCTGGCGCGACAGGCCGCGCACCCGCCGGCCGAAGATCAGGATCGGCGCCAGCACCAGCGGCAAGGCCAGCACCACGATGCTGGTGAGCTTGGGGTTGGTGACAAACAGCAGCACGATGCCGCCCAGCACCATCAGGGCATTGCGCAGGAACAGCGAGAGCGACGAGCCGATCACCGATTGCAGCAGCGTGGTGTCGGTGGTCAGGCGCGACTGGATCTCCGAACTGCGGTTGCTTTCGAAAAAGCCCGGGTGCAGGTAAACCAGGTGATCGAACACCTGCTGGCGTATATCCGCCACGCACCGCTCGCCGATCCACGACACCAGGTAGAAACGACTGAAGGTACCCACCGCCAGTGCCAGCACCAGCAACATGAACAGGCCGATGGACTGGTTGAGCAGGTGTGGCGACTGGGTCATGAAACCCTGGTCCACCAGCAGGCGAATGCCCTGGCCCATGGACAGCGTGATGCCCGCAGTGACCACCAGCGCCAGCAGTGCAGCCATGGCCTGTTTGCGGTAAGGGCGAATGAAACGCCAGGCCAGGCGCAAGGCCTGGCGCTGGCGAGCAGAAAGAAGGCTGGGCATGAAGGTCTTCGTTTATCCGGAGTATGCAGGTCAGCCTACACCCGACCACCGGTCAGGCGCCAAGGAACTCTGCAGCGCGTGGGGCATCACTGACAAGACCAGGCAACAAGTTCACTAGAGCGTTTCGTTCTAAAGTGCCGCTGGAGATTTGTCTGACTTTCTGTTGGACTGGAGGTGTGACAGGGCTGTCATGGTGCGGTCATGTCGCGGATCTAGTCTGAGCTTGCAACCTGATGAGGAGACAGGAAATGAGCTTGCAAAACAGCAATACCCAAGCGCAACGCCCAAGCCATCCGAACCCGGCGTGCGGGTCGATCATCGATGCCCAGGGTCGGGAAATCGAGATCACCGAAGACATGATCAGAAAAGCCTGCGAGGACCTGGAGAAAAGCCGGGTAGAGCTCGCCAAGAAAGCCTGACCCCTATTCAAATCAACCCGGCCCTGGTGCCGGGTTTTTTATGCCTGGTGTAAAGCCCGCTTCGCCGGCAAGGCCGGCGCCTGCAGGGAGACCCGTTGCCGGCCGGCGAAAGCAGTACCTCACACCAACAGGCCACCCAACGCCTTGACCATCTGCTGCAACTGCGGCGCATCCCCCTCGATGCGCACCATCAGCCCCTCGATCTCACGCCGCGGCGGGTACTGTTTGCGCAACACATCGAAGGCCGCGCGCTGGGCTTGCGGGTCACGGTCAAGGCTGCGACGAAAATCCGCATCGTCGCGGCGCGGGTCGTACACCGCACGGCACAGTGTGGCCAGAGCCCAGGCCGGATCGGTTTCGGCCTGCAGGCTGAGCTGCGCCAGCCATGGGCGCGGCAGCAGGTCGGCCAGGCGCACCGTTTCGGCCTCGCCCCGCCAGGCGCAGAACGCCTGGTAGATCTGCGCCGTGCCGCGCTGCTTGCCATCCAGGCTGTAGCCGGCGATATGCGGGGTGGCAATCACGCACAGGTCGGCCAGCGCCTGATCGACCTGCGGCTCGCCCTCCCACACATCCAGCACCGCCTGCACATCGTCACGCGCCTGCAGCAGGCTGCGCAATGCCGCATTGTCGACCACCGGGCCGCGGCTGGCGTTGATAAGCCAGGCGCCGGGGCGCAGTTGCGCCAAGCGCTCGGCGTCCAGCAGGTGCCAGGTCGAATGCTCGCCGCCCTTGGTCAAGGGCGTGTGCAGGCTGATCACATCGCACTCGGCCAGCACCTGCTCCAGGTTCACGTAGTCCCCCCCCTCCTGCGCCTGGCGCAGCGGATCGCATACCCGCACCGTCCAGCCCAGCCCGCGCAGCACCTCCACCAGGCGCCCGCCGACTTCACCGGCGCCAACCACCCCGTAGGTGCGCCGCGCCAGGTCTGCGCCATCCAGCTCGGCCAGGGTCAGCAGGCTGCCCAGCACATAATCCACCACGCCCCGCGCATTGCAGCCCGGCGCGCTGGACCACTGGATACCGGCCTGGGCAAAGTAGTCCAGCGCCAGGTGATCGGTGCCGATGGTGCAGGTGCCGACGAAGCGCACCTGGCTGCCTTCGAGCAGGGCCTGGTCGACGTTTGTCACCGAGCGCACCAGCAATACATCGGCGTCCTGCACGCAGGCGCGGTCGATGCTGCGGCCCGGGTAACGGCGGATCTCGCCGAAGCCTGCGAAGAAGGCATCGAGCAGCGGTATATTCTCGTCGGCAACAATCAGCATGGCGCTCTCCTGTAAGGGAGCGCAGTGTAGGCCCATACACCCGGCTCGATCCAGCCGAGATAAAGCCCGCCGGTGTATTTCCTGACCCATGCGTCAAGGCGTAGACTAGGCGGTTTTCCGCGCCTTTATTGTGGACATCCGCCCCGTGACACAGTCGAACACCGCTACCACCCGCCTCTCCCGCCCAGCCAGGGTCGGCACTGAAGTGCGCAGCCTGCTGCAGTTGGCCACGCCGATCATCATCGCCCAGCTGGCCACCACCGCCATGGGCTTCGTGGATGCCGTGATGGCTGGCCGGGTCGGCCCGCGCGACCTGGCAGCGGTTGCCCTGGGCAACTCGATCTGGGTGCCGGTGTTTTTGCTGATGACCGGCATCCTGCTGGCCACCACGCCCAAGGTGGCGCAGCGCTTCGGTGCCGGCCAGCATGCCGAGATCGGCCCGCTGGTGCGCCAGGCCCTGTGGCTGGCCGGCGTGGTCGGCCTGGGCGGTTGCGGCCTGCTGCTCAGCGCCGAGCCGGTACTGCACCTGATGAAGGTCGACCCGGAACTGATCGCACCGTGCATGGGCTACCTGCAAGGCATCGCCTTCGGCCTGCCGGCGGTGGCGCTGTACTACGTGCTGCGCTGCAGCAGCGACGGCCTGGGCCGTACCCGGCCGAGCATGGTGATCGGGCTGAGCGGGCTGATGCTGAACATCCCGCTGAACTACGTGTTCATCTACGGCCACCTGGGCGTGCCAGCCATGGGCGGCGTGGGCTGCGGCTGGGCCAGCGGCATCGTGATGTGGTTCATGGCCCTGGCCATGGCGCTGTGGGTCGGCCGTGCAGCGGCCTATCGCCCGGCCCAGGTGTTCGCCCGTTTCGACTGGCCGCAATGGTCGGTGATCAAGCGCCTGCTCACGGTCGGCCTGCCGATCGGTATCGCGGTATTCGCCGAATCGAGCATCTTCGGCGTGATTGCCCTGTTGATCGGCAGCCTGGGCTCCACCGTGGTGGCCGGGCACCAGATCGCCCTGAACGTGAGTTCGCTGGTGTTCATGATCCCGTATTCGCTGGGCATGGCGGTAACCGTGCGGGTCGGCCAGGCCATCGGTGCCGGCGACCCGCGCCAGGCGCGCTTTGCCGCCGGGGTGGGCATGGGTACGGCGCTGGCCTACGCCTGCTTTTCGGCCAGCCTGATGCTGTTGCTGCGCGAGCCTATCGCCAGCATCTACACCACGGACCTGGCGGTGATCCAGATCGCCTCGATGCTGATCGTGTATTCGGCGCTGTTCCAGTTCTCGGACGCGATCCAGGTGACTGCGGCCGGCGCCTTGCGCGGCTATCAGGACACCCGCGTGACCATGATCCTGACCCTGTTCGCCTATTGGGGCATCGGCCTGCCGGTGGGCTACCTGCTGGGGCTTACCGACCACTTCGGGCCGGCCAGCGGCCCCAGCGGGCTATGGGAAGGCCTTATCGTGGGGCTGACCTGTGCGGCGCTGATGCTGTCGGTGCGCCTGGCGCGCAGCGCACGCAAGCGCATCCGCCAGCAGCGCCGGGGTTAGGCGAGCTTCTTGCGGATCCAGTACAGGTAGGTGCCGGCATCTTCCTGCTGCTGCACCAGTTCATGGTCCAGAAACACACAGAACTTGGGGATGTCGCGGCGGGTCGAGGGGTCGGTGGCAATCACCTTGAGCAGGCCGCCGGGCGCCAGGTCGCGGATGTGCTGGTGCAGCATCATGACCGGCTCGGGGCAGTTGAGGCCGGTGGCATCCAGGGTGGCGTCGGGGGTGAGGTCGGTCATCAGGTACTCCGGGGTCAGCGGTTGTTCGGTGTTGATTGAAGGCCTTGCCGGCGAAGGCCTCAACGCGGTTTCAGATCCAGACGACGCAGGTGACACGTCACCTCTTCACGGTCGTGATACAGCTGCTTGCAGCCGATCGACACCTTGACCTTGCGCGCCTTGAATCCGTCCTCGATACGCTCGAGCAGCCGCCGCACCTCGGCATAGCGCTGCTTCATCGGCAGCTTGAGGTTGACCACTGCCTCGCGGCACAGCCCTTCCCCCAGCCAGGTTTCCAGCAGCGCTGCGCTGCGCGCCGGCTTCTCGACAATGTCGCACACCATCCAGTCCACGGTCTGCCTGGGCTTGTAGGTAAACCCGTCGGCCATCAGGTGCTGCACCAGCCCGGTATCCATCAGGCTCTCGGCCATCGGCCCGTTGTCGATCGCGGTCACCAGCATGCCGCGCTTGACCAGCTGGTAGGTCCAGCCACCCGGTGCGGCGCCCAGGTCGACCCCGGTCATGTCGCCCGACAGGCGCTGCTCCCACTGCTCACGCGGGATGAAGTGGTGCCAGGCCTCCTCGAGCTTGAGGGTCGAACGGCTCGGCGCCTCGCGCGGAAACTTCAGGCGCGGGATGCCCATCGGCCACATCGCCGAGTTGTCCGCTGCGGCCAGCCCCACGAACACGCGCCGGCCACTGACGAAGGTCAGCAGCAGACGCGGCCTGGCCGGGTCGTCAACCAGCCGGCCAGCCTTGCTCAAGGCCTTGCACAACGGCGCCTCGAACTTGCGGCAGAAGGTCGACAGCTCTTTGCCGTCATTGGTGTCCATCACCTCCAGCCACACGCTGCCACACACCGGGTAGGCGGCCAGGTGCTCGAGCAGCACGCTGATACGGTCGGTTTCGGGCAACTCGACGAAGCTGCCGCGGGCCCACTGGCGCGGAAAGATCAGCTGCTTGAAACGCAGCTCGCGCATCAGGCGCTCGGCGCCCTCGGCGTCGTTGCACACGAACTCGGCACAGGCGCTCTGCGGCTTGCCCTTGGCATAACCGGCAACCCCCAGGCGTGCGGCATGCTCGGCGATCTCGGCGCACACTTCACCCTCGAAACCGGGCCGGCAATGCATAAACAGGGTATTCATCAACTACTCCAGAACGGCTGGCCTGCACGCCAACCCTGACCGGGCGCAACACCTGCACACGGCAAATCGGCGAATGATAAAGCAGTTTAGGAACTGGCGACACGCCCCGCCGGTCCAGTACATGGTCAGGTCCGCCAAACAGGGCTAACCTGACCGCTTAGCCAGGTCCGTGCCGTGCGGACCGTCACAGAGGCGGTGAACTGGCGACTGCAAGGATGATTGCCAGGCACCGACGCAGAAGGAGTTGGCAGATGCCCTCGCTCGACAGCCTGAAAACCCTCAAGACCCTGACGGTGGAGAACCGTGAATACCATTACTACAGCCTGACCGAGGCCGCCCGCAGCCTCGGCGACCTGCAGCGCCTGCCGATGTCGCTCAAGGTGCTGCTGGAAAACCTGCTGCGCTGGGAAGACGGCAAGACCGTCACCGGCCAGGACCTGCACGCCCTGGCCGAGTGGCTGCAGCAGCGCCGCTCGGACCGCGAGATCCAGTACCGCCCGGCACGGGTGCTGATGCAAGACTTCACCGGCGTGCCCGCCGTGGTCGACCTGGCCGCCATGCGCGCCGCCATGGCCAAGGCCGGCGGCGATCCGCAGCGCATCAACCCGCTTTCCCCGGTCGACCTGGTGATCGACCACTCGGTGATGGTCGATCGCTACGCCACCGCGCAGGCCTTCGGCGAGAACGTCGACATCGAGATGCAACGCAACGGCGAACGCTATGCGTTCCTGCGCTGGGGCCAGAACGCCTTCGACAACTTCAGCGTAGTGCCGCCGGGCACTGGCATCTGTCACCAGGTCAACCTGGAGTACCTGGGCCGCACCGTGTGGACCCGCGAGGAAGACGGACGCACCTATGCCTTCCCCGACACCCTGGTCGGCACCGACTCGCACACCACCATGATCAACGGCCTGGGCGTGCTGGGCTGGGGCGTGGGCGGCATCGAGGCAGAGGCGGCCATGCTCGGCCAGCCGGTGTCGATGCTGATCCCCGAGGTGATCGGGTTCAAGCTGACCGGCAAGCTGCGCGAAGGCATCACCGCCACCGACCTGGTGCTGACGGTGACGCAGATGCTGCGCAAGAAGGGCGTGGTGGGCAAGTTCGTCGAGTTCTACGGCGACGGCCTGGCCCAGTTGCCCCTGGCCGACCGCGCGACCATTGCCAACATGGCGCCGGAGTACGGCGCCACGTGCGGTTTCTTCCCGGTGGACGACGTGACCCTGGACTACCTGCGCCTGTCCGGTCGCCCCGCCGCCACCGTGCAACTGGTGGAGGCCTACTGCAAGGCCCAGGGTCTGTGGCGCGAGGCGGGCCAGGAGCCGGTGTTCACCGACACCCTGGCACTGGACATGGACGAAGTCGAAGCCAGCCTGGCCGGGCCCAAGCGCCCGCAGGACCGTGTGGCGCTGTCCCAGGTGGCCCAGGCATTCAACAACTTCATCGGCTTGCAACTGAAGGTGTCGACCAAGGAGGTCGGGCGCCTGGAAAGTGAAGGGGGCGGCGGCGTCGCGGTGGGCAATGCCGACCAGGCCGGCGAAATCGAATACGAGCACGAGGGCGCCAATCACCTGCTCAAGGACGGTGCCGTGGTGATCGCCGCGATCACCTCCTGCACCAACACCTCCAACCCCAGCGTGATGATGGCTGCCGGGCTGGTGGCCAAGAAGGCCGTGGAAAAGGGCCTGCAGCGCAAGCCCTGGGTCAAGACCTCACTGGCCCCCGGCTCCAAGGTAGTGACCGACTACTACAAGGCGGCCGGGCTGACCCCTTATCTGGATGCTCTGGGCTTCGACCTGGTCGGCTACGGCTGCACCACCTGCATCGGCAACTCCGGCCCGCTGGCCGAGCCGATCGAAAAGGCCATCACCCAGGCCGACCTTACCGTCGCCTCGGTACTGTCGGGCAACCGCAACTTCGAAGGCCGGGTACACCCGCTGGTCAAGACCAACTGGCTGGCGTCGCCGCCGCTGGTGGTGGCCTACGCCCTGGCCGGCAGCGTGCGCGTCGACCTGTCCAGCGAGGCCCTGGGCCTGGGCAAGGACGGCAAGCCGGTGTACCTGCGTGATATCTGGCCCAGCCAGCAGGAAATCGCCGAAGCCGTGGCCAAGGTCGATACCGCGATGTTCCACAAGGAGTATGCCGAGGTATTTGCCGGCGACGCACAGTGGCAGGCCATCGAGGTGCCGCAGGCAGCGACCTATGTGTGGCAGGAGGACTCCACCTACATCCAGCATCCGCCCTTCTTCGACGACATCACCGGCCCGCTGCCGGTCATCGAAGACATCCACGGCGCCCGGATACTCGCGCTGCTGGGCGATTCGGTGACCACCGACCACATCTCGCCCGCCGGCAACATCAAGGCCGACAGCCCGGCCGGACGCTACCTGCGCGACAAGGGCGTGGAGCCGCGGGACTTCAACTCCTACGGCTCGCGTCGCGGCAACCATGAGGTCATGATGCGCGGCACCTTCGCCAACATCCGCATCCGCAACGAGATGCTCGGTGGCGAGGAAGGCGGCAACACGGTGCATGTGCCCAGCGCCGAGAAGCTGGCGATCTATGACGCGGCCATGCGCTACAAGGACGAAGGTACACCACTGGTGGTGATCGCCGGGCAGGAATACGGCACCGGTTCCAGCCGCGACTGGGCCGCCAAGGGCACCAACCTGCTGGGGGTCAAGGCGGTACTGGCCGAAAGCTTCGAGCGTATCCACCGCTCCAACCTGGTGGGCATGGGCGTGCTGCCCCTGCAGTTCGCCGAGGGCCAGACGCGCAAGACCCTGGGGCTGACCGGCCATGAGCGCATCGACATTCTCGGCCTCAGCCAGACCCAGGTGCAGCCACGCATGACGCTGACCCTGCGCATCACCCGCGAAGACGCATCGACGCAGCAGATCCAGGTACTGTGCCGCATCGATACGCTCAACGAAGTGGAGTACTTCAAGGCTGGCGGCATTCTGCACTACGTGCTGCGCCAGTTGATCGCGAGCTAGCCTGAAGCAGGCCCGGCGCCGTTGCGCCGGGCCTGCACCGGCCCGCCGTGTGGCCACTGAGTTCGACCTGAACCAGAGGCAATGTGCGGCGTTGCCCGCCCGCTACCTGCCCCCGCGTGAACACCAGGTCACTAGCTGACTAACATGACAAATATATGAAAGAATGCAAACAAGTTGCTTGACTTTGCAGCCTTTCAACTACAACACGAACAGCTAAGGCACCTTGAGCCGGATCAATATTCTTTAAATATCCATTCAATAAAAACGCCTGTCTGCCGATACACCACGAAAGCCTTCCGGATAGAACAGCTTATGCGTAACAATCAGCCGATTACCCAGCGCGAACGGACTTTCCCTGCCCAACAACGTCTGATATCGACCACCGATGCCAAGGGTGTGATCACCTACTGCAACGATGCGTTCGTCGAGATCAGCGGCTTTTCGCGGGAGGAGCTCATTCGTGCGCCACACAACCTGGTCCGGCACCCGGATGTGCCGCCGGCTGTGTTTGCGCATATGTGGAGTACGCTCAAGCAGGGCCTGCCGTGGATGGGCATCGTCAAGAACCGCTGCAAGTCGGGTGATCATTACTGGGTCAACGCCTACGTCACCCCCATCTTCGAGAACAACCAGGTAGTCGGCTACGAGTCGGTGCGGGTCAAGCCCAGCGCCGAACAGATCCGTCGCGCCGAGGCGCTGTATCACCGCATCAATCAGGGCAAGCCACCCATTCCGCGCCGCGACCGCTGGCTGCCGGTACTGCAGGACTGGCTGCCGTTCATCCTGGTCAGCCAGGTCGGCTTCCTGATCGGCAGCTGGCTGGGCCACTCCTGGGGCTTCGCCGTGGCGGCCGCCCTGTCGGTACCGCTGGGGCTGCTGGGCCTGAGCTGGCAGCAGCGTGGCCTCAAGCGCCTGCTGCGCCTGGCCGAACAGACCACCTCCGACCCGCTGATCGCGCAGATGTACACCGACAGCCGCGGCGTGCAGGCTCGCCTGGAAATGGCCATGCTCAGCCAGGACGCGCGCCTCAAGACCTGCCTGACCCGCCTGCAGGACACCGCCGAGCACCTCAACGAGCAGGCGCGCCAGTCCGACACCCTGGCCCACAACAGCTCCTCGGGCCTGGAGCGCCAGCGCGTGGAGACCGAGCAGGTGGCCGCTGCCGTCAACCAGATGGCCGCCACCACCCAGGAAGTGGCCAACCACGTGCAGCGCACCGCCGATGCCACCCAGGAAGCCAACCGCCTGACCGGGCGCGGCCGCGACATCGCCGGCGAAACCCGCGATGCGATCCAGCGTCTGTCGGCTGCCGTGGGCGAAACCGGCCTGACCGTGACCCAGCTGGCCCGCGACAGCGACGAGATTGGTGGCGTGGTCGATGTGATCAAGGGCATTGCCGACCAGACCAACCTGCTGGCGCTCAACGCCGCCATCGAAGCGGCACGCGCCGGTGAAATGGGCCGCGGCTTCGCCGTGGTGGCCGACGAAGTGCGTCAGCTGGCGCAGCGCACCAGTGAATCGACCGGGCAGATCCACGGCCTGATCGCCAAGCTCCAGCAAACCGCCAGCAATGCCGTACAAACCATGGAAACCGGCCATCGCCAGGCCGAGGAAGGTGTGGCACGGGTGATGGAAGCCGACCAGGCGCTGGTGGGCATCAGCGAGGCGGTGGCCAACATCACCGACATGACCACGCAGATTGCCGCCGCTACCGAAGAGCAGACCGCAGTGGCCGATGAAATCAGCCGCAACATCAGCACCATCGCCCAGCTTGCCGACCAGACCTCCGAGCAGGCCCAGCATTCGGCGCTGCTCAGCGAGGAACTGACCCTCACCGCCACCACCCAGTATTCCCTGGTGGAGCGCTTCAACCGTTGACCCGGTGGCGCACAACCTCTGGTTGTGCGCCCACAGCGGTCTACCAGTCCAGTGTCAGCCGGCTTTCGAA